>JAUQXD010001378.1 GCA_030834835.1 Thermoflexales bacterium
ACGCGATCGAGCTGTGGCTGGCAGCGATCGCGCGCACTGACATCGATCAAGATGCGCTCGGCCGACTCGCGGCCCTGATCGACGCACGCTTGATACGCGGCCTGCGCGCGCCGATAGGCCGTCTCGCCGCCCGATTGATCCCCCTGCGCAATCGCGATCTCGGCCTGCTGCACGGCAATCGCGCCCAGCGCTAACTGTGCCTGTGCGATCAGGCGCGGTTGTTTCAACTTGGCGAACGGCGTCAACGTCGAAGACACAAGTTCACTCGCTTGCACGAAAGATTGCTGAGCGGCATTGAGATCGTCAGAACGTTGAGCGCGTCCCAGTTGATATGCGCCTAGCCCTTGCGAATAAACGCCGACTTGTTCGGCCAGACGATCGCCCGCCGCTCGCGCGAGTTCCGGCGCAAGGTTGTACTCATCGAGCATGTTCTGCATGTCGATCGTCCCGAGTGCGTCGCTGATCGCGATCGTCCGCTGAAGCCGCACGTAATATGCGCTGCCCAGCCCGATGTGGGCACGAGCATAATCCGGGTTGCTGTCGATCGCGTGCTGAAAGTCGGCGATTGCTTCGTTGAGCAGATCAGTCGAAACCTGGTCGGTCGTTTGTTGCGCCTGGAACAACGCCGCTTGCCCTTTGAAGAAGTACAGCACCTCTTTGCCAGTATCTCGCTCAGGCCAGCCGGCTAGCACCGGGCTGGCCTGTCGATAGACTTCAAGTGACAGCGCTGCCTCCCCGAATGTGTCATAGGCCAATCCCGTAGCGACGAAAAACAACACGCTGACTCGCCTGCGCAGTTCTGTGCTGGCGCTAAACGCCAACCCCGATGTGAACCTCAGCGTTGTTCCGATGGTTTGATTGCCCGTCAACAATGGGTTAACGTCGGCTCGTACGTCTGGCGACACATAGAACTGTGGGGAGAAGGTTCCATCGGCGGCGAGGTTGCCGTAAATGAGCATGTCCGCGCCGAGTAGATCAACCACTTCCGATGCAGTCGCTTCATCGGCCACGAGGCCGTTTGGCACAGGCAAGCCGCCGTACCGAATCGCAATCGACGATTTGATGATCGGATTGGGAAGATCTTCGCGCTGATCCTGTAAGGTGTCGTACACGCTCTGGCTCAATGCGCGGCTTTGTTCAGTTACCGTCACATTGCCGCCGACATCGACTTCGCCAAACTCCGCGACGACGACGTTGAAGGTCGTGCTGGACATGCGGCCCGGTGTCGGCGTTGGCGCGATAGATTGATTCAGGCGGGCGACATTCAAACTGATGAAGATCAGAATCGCCAGAGCAAGGCCGCCTCCCGCCAGCAGCGGCACCAGCGGCAAGTTAAGCTGTCCGATGTGAATGACGTTGCGCGTGATCTGTCGCCGAATGACCACGTCGCCACTCGCGACGATCTTATCGCCTTCGACTTTATCGCCGCCGATCTGCTCGATCTTGTCACGACCGACGACATCGCCGCCGATGGCAATGTCGCGCTGCGCATCCACGCTGACACCGTCGGAGATCGACGTGAGGTCGCCAGTGGGTTTATCAGATTCGAGCGGGTGTTGGTCGTCGATCGTCATGGTTGATGAGTTGGAAATCAAACAGGCCGAAGCGCGCTCCGGCCTGTAGATTGACCTGCGCTGACCGCAATTTATCCGCCGCGTGACGCCTTAACCTTCTCGGCGATCTTGCGGATGAGCGTGATGACACCAGCCGCCGGGTTCGCCAGAGTCGCCAACGCCACATCAGCGGCGTCGGTCAGCAGATCGGGCGCGTCAAACGACAACGATTTCGCCGCGTTCATCACGGCTTTTTCATCCGGCGCCTTGCCGTCGACAGCCTCAGCCTGAGCAGCCGCTTTGATTGTATCGACTGCATCTCTAATCGCAGGCTGATCTTCTTTCGGTTTGGACTCAATCTTCTTGTAGAGAGAATCAAACAGCTTCGCCACATCGTCGGCGCTGAGACCGGAAGTGTTGGTCTGAGTGCCGGATACTACATCACGACCGGCCGTGACCTTATCGCGACCAACTTTGTCGCCACCGACTTGATCGCCGTGGACGACGGTCTGATTGCCGTTTACCGTTGTTGTGATCTTATCACGGCCTGTGACATCGCCGCCAATATGTATCTTGCTTCCACTGCCAAAATTGACCCCACCACCGTCGCTGCTCGTCATGCTAGTCTCCTTGATGAAGTATCTTAATTCGTGGGTTTATCGCTCGTATTTACCCCGGCTGCAGGCTGGGGCAATTGAGAAGTTGCTATGACTTGTACCAGCGCGGAGCGTGCCGCTTGTTTGTGCTCGCCTTCAAGACCCTCGCACACGCTGTTGGCCAACAAAAACCTTTGCGAGCGATCGAGCCGCGCTTGAAAGTCCGCCAGCTGTGCGGATGTTTTGTTGTACAAATAGAAGTTGATACCCGAAATCACCTGAATAAGTGCGCCACTCACCACGCTGACGATGGCGACCGATTCCGGTTGTTGCAGAAGTAGGAACGCGACAGCGGCCAGAAAGAAACCAAATGCTGCGACCGCTGCGGTCAACGCCCAGCGAAAGCTGCGGCGCGATTGCTCCAACACGATATTGTGGTAAAGGGTAAGTAATTCTACCTGAGCCGCCGCAACTTCTTGAACATTGCGCGGGTCAGATTTAGACAACCGTTCTACCACATCACTCATAATGTCATCACCGACAAACACGGCCCGTCTTGATGTTGTCGATGACGCCGACTCGTCAATCGGCGCGGCGGGAGACAGCATATCGGGCGGAATCTCGCTGACCGAGCAATCATGCACCAGCCAGCCGTCTTTCTCTGGAAAGTTTGTCTTTGCCGCCTCTAGCCCAATCGTTCGGGCCTGTTCAATGCTGTCGGCGACTACGCTTGCTGCCACGGCGCGATAACGCTTCCCGTCATACGCACTGAGCGCAACAGTGAAAGTCTTTGTCATCAGGGTGCCTCATCGACGGTTTTGATTGACTTCACGGCATCCTCAACGGCCCGGTCCCCTTCGGCTTCGGGCGCGGCCCGTTGACGGGCACGGTAAACGAGAAGCGGCTGCCCAGCCCCACGACGCTCTCGCACCAGATGCGGCCGCCGTGCAGATCGATCATGCCTTTGGCGATGGCCAGGCCCAGCCCCATGCCGCCGTACTTGCGCGTCAAATGCGGCTCCACCTGATAGAATCGCTCGAACACGCGCTCCACATCATCGACCGGAATGCCGATGCCGGTGTCGGCCACGTGCACCTGCGCCTCGCCGTTGGCGGCGTTAGCCGAGATCAGGATACGGCCGCCGGGATCGGTAAACTTGATCGCATTGGACAACAGGTTATTGAGCACAATCGTCAGCTTGGCGCGATCGGCTTTTAGATTCAGCGGTTCCGGCGGCAGATTCAGCGTCACTTCATGCCCTTTGGTGCCGGCCAGTTCGCGCGCGGCAGTGACTGCGGCCTGCACGACATCTTGCAGCACGAATTCGCTGACCTCCAACTGCGAGGTGCCTTCGGCCACGTGCTGCACGTTGACCATATCGTCGATCAACGAGCGCAGCTTGAGCGCGCTGCTCAGCACCACGTCCAGCTGCGCCTGCGCGTCCGGCTTCACGTCGTCTTTCAGCATGGCCGCGTAGCCCAGAATCAGGCCCAGCGGCGTGCGCAATTCGTGCGAGGCAATGGCGATGAAGTTGCTCTTGATCTGATCGACCTGGTTGAGCTGCTCGTAGGTCTTTTGCAGAGCCGTGACCAATCGCGCGTTTTCGATGGCAACGGCGGCCTGC
>JAUQXD010001379.1 GCA_030834835.1 Thermoflexales bacterium
CGCAGCCGCAAATCGGCCATGATGCGCTCACCGAGAAATTGCAGTTGATACGCGCGAATGAAATAAAAGACGCTCTGCATGGCGAAGATGGCAATCAGCACCAGTGTGATCTGATTGAGCAGCGTCGCATCGCTCTGGCGAAACACCGCGTCGATGAGGTATTGCAGCATGTATGGCCCGGCCAGGCTCAACACACTGCCGATGACCACCGCGATCAGCGCGATGATCAACCGGCCGCGATAGGGCTTGACGAAGGCCAGCAGGCGGCGGAATTGGTCCGTACTCTTGAGCGGATTTTCTCGCTTTGATTCAGGTTGCTGCATAAAACTTCGACCCTCACCCCACGCGCTTACGGCGCGCGCCCTCTCCCTGACAAGGGCGAGGGAGGCAGATAAACATCGGGCGGGTGTGTGGCCCGCCCGACATGTTACTCTAAGAAAAGTATAGCCCGTGCCTCAAGGTGCGTCAAGAAACGACCCTCGCTCCCGCCCGATCGACCTTCAAAATCCATGTGCGCGATTCGATCTGATTGGCCGCAAAGGCCGCCGTCATCGCCGCCGCGATCTCATCATGCCGATCATACGCGAAGGCGATCAGACTGGGACCGGAGCCGCTGATGGCGATCGCCGCCGCGCCCGCTGACCTGGCCGCGCTTAAGACATCATCGTAGCCGATGATCAAGAACTTGCGCAGCGGTTGGTGCAGCCGATCGTCCATCGCTCGCCCCAGCAGAACCAGGTCGCCGCGCGACAGGGCCAGCGTCACCAGCGCCACCCGCCCCGCGTTGAAGATCGCATCGGCGCGCGGAATCTGTGCGGGCAAAATGCGGCGGGCTGTCTTCGTCGCCACGCGCAAATCGGGATTGATGACGACCACCGTCAGATCGGGCACGTCCACCCGATCGACGATCGGGCCGTTATCATCGGCGGCCACAATCACCAATCCACCCAACAGCGCGGGCGCGACGTTATCGGGATGGCCTTCAATCTCAATGGCGAGATCAAGCAACTGGTGATTGGTCAACTGGTATTTGGTCAGGGCATTGGCGGCGACGAGTCCGCCGACGATGGCGGCTGAACTGGAACCGAGACCGCCCATCATGGGAATACGATTGATCGAGCGCAGGCACAAGCCCGACGGTTGATAATCCACCCGATCGAACACGCGCTGCGCCGAGCGCAAGATCAAGTTGCCGGCGTCGTGCGATAGTTCCGCCGCGCCTTCACCGTCGATGACGATCTCCAGCCCGTGCGGAATCTCCGTCAACTCGATCTCTTGATACAGGGCCAGCGCCATGCCCAGGCAATC
>JAUQXD010001380.1 GCA_030834835.1 Thermoflexales bacterium
AATCTCAAACATGACGAACACGACTTCGATGTTGATGCGGACCGGTAGGACGTTGTCGAGAAGCGAGGCTTCTCGATAGCCGTTGCCGCACGCTTCGTGTGACGATGAACCGCCAGCCTCGCGCTGGCGGTTTTGTTTTCAGATCGATAATGGTACAATCGCGATCACTTTGCAGGAGAATTCATCATGTCCAATAAGATCTTGGTCTGTGTTGCGTGGCCGTACGCCAACGCTGAAATTCACGTGGGCAACATCGTCGGGTCGCACTTGCCCGCCGATATTTTCGCGCGCTATCACCGGCTGCGCGGCAACGATGTGCTGATGGTGTCCGGCACCGATTCGCATGGCACGCCTGTCACAGTGCGCGCCGACGCGGAACAGTCGACGCCGCTGGCCGTGTACGAGCGTTTTCACCGGCATTTTCTCGATCTGTTCGTGAAGCTGGGCATCACCTACGATCTCTTCACGACGACGCATACCGAGAATCATTTCAAAGTCTCGCAGGATATGTTCCTGGCGCTGCTCAAGAACGGCTATCTCTATCAGGAGAAACGGCAGCTGCTGTACTCGGAAACCGAGAAGCGCTTCCTGCCTGATCGGTATGTGGAAGGCGAATGCTATATCTGCCATTATGCCGACGCGCGCGGTGATCAGTGCGACAACTGCGGCAACCTGCTGGAAGCCGAACTGTTGATCAATCCGCGCTCCAAGATCGACGGATCGCGGCCGGTCTTGCGGGAGACCGAGCATTACTTTCTCGATCTGGGCAAACTCGCACCCGCAATCAACGACTACTTGAGCCATGGCAAAGATTTCTGGCGGCCAAATGTAGTGGCCTTCACGCGTAACATCGTGTCGGAACTGCGCGGCCGCCCCATCACGCGCGATCTCGATTGGGGCATCCCCGTGCCGATCGAGAATACCGGGGGCAAGTGTCTGTACGTGTGGTTCGAAGCCGTCATCGGTTATTTCTCCGCCTCGATCGAGTGGGCCAAAAATAACGGTGATCCCGAGGCGTGGAAAGCGTGGTGGTACGATCCGGACGCGCGCACCTATTACTTCATCGGTAAGGACAACATTCCTTTCCATACCGTGATCTGGCCCGGGCAACTACTGGGCGCGAACAAACTCTACGCCGGTCCAAACGATGAAGCGTTGAACTTGCCCTACGATGTGCCGGCCAACGAATTCATGAACATGGAAGGGCGCAAGATTTCCGGCTCGCGCAACTGGGGCGTGTGGGGTCATCAATATCTTGAGACGTATGATCCTGATCCGTTACGTTATTACCTGACGGCAGTGATGCCGGAGACGCGCGACTCTGATTGGAATTGGAACGATTATCTACGCCGCAACAACGACGAACTGGTGGCGACGTGGGGCAATCTGGTCAATCGAATTGTGTCGTTTACCAACAAGCATTTCGATGGCGCGATCCCGCAGCCTGGCGAGCTTGACGAGACCGATCGGGTTTTGCTCGATCGCGTGGAGAACGCGTTCGGATCGATCGGTGATTTGATCAACCTGTGCAAATTCAAAGCTGCGCTGGCCGAGGTCATGGCCGTGGCTCGCGACGTCAACAAGTATGTCGACGAGAAGGCGCCGTGGTTCAGCATCAAGACCGATCGGGCGCGGACAGCCACCACGTTGTATGTGGCCCTGCGCGCGATCGATGCGCTCAAGATTTTGTTTGCGCCGTTCCTGCCCTTCACCTCAGAGAAAGTGCATAGCTATCTGGGGTATGATGCGCCGCTGTTTGGTGAACAGATTATCACCGAATACCAAGAAACCACCCAATCGCACCAAGCCCTCATTTATGATGGCGGCCGTGCAGTGGGTCGCTGGGAAAAGAGCACGCTGCA
>JAUQXD010001381.1 GCA_030834835.1 Thermoflexales bacterium
TCACCCTGTTGTTCTTCGGCCTGTCCTATGGCTTCGTGAAGGTGTGTGAAAAACTGTAGGAGGAGACATGACTGCGCTTTATTTCATCGGCGGCCTGATCGCGCTGGGTTTACTGGCGTATCTATTCGTCGCCTTACTTAAACCGGAGAAATTCTAATGACGACCAACGGCCTGCTTCAAATCGTGCTCTATCTGGTCGTGCTGATCGTGCTGGCCAAGCCGCTCGGCTCGTATATGGCCCGCGTCTATGAGGGTGAAACCACCTTTCTCGATCGTATCCTCGGCCCGATCGAGCGGCTGATCTATCGCGTCAGCGGCATCCTGCCCGAAGTCGAGATGAACTGGAAGACGTATGCTGTGGCGATGTTGATCTTCAATCTATT
Organism: Thermoflexales bacterium; assembly: GCA_030834835.1. Classification (GTDB taxonomy): domain Bacteria; phylum Chloroflexota; class Anaerolineae; order Fen-1058; family Fen-1058; genus JAGOBP01. Next base: position 384 of record JAUQXD010001381.1, read on the forward strand.
CGGCCTGCTCGTCGTGTATGGCTTGCAGCGCGTTCAACAAGTGCTGCCGTTGAATCCGCAGGGTCTGGGCGCGGTCTCACCCGATTCGGCGTTCAACACCGCCGTCAGTTTCGCGAGCAATACCAATTGGCAAGGTTACGGCGGCGAAACGACGATGAGTTACCTGACGCAGGTGCTGGCGCTGACGGTGCAGAACTTCGTGTCGGCCGCGACGGGGATGGCCGTGCTGATCGCGCTGATTCGCGGCTTGCAGCGCAAGTCCGCGCAAACGATCGGTAATTTCTGGTCGGACCTGACGCGCACCACGCTGTACATCCTGCTGCCGTTGTCGCTTATCCTGGCGATCATACTGGTGTCACAAGGCGTGGTGCAGAACTTCAGCGCCTATCAATCCGCGACGCTGCTGCAATCAACGGTGGATGGCAACGGTGCGGCCGTGACGACGCAAATGCTGCCGATGGGGCCGGCTGCCTCGCAGATCGCCATCAAGCAGCTGGGCACCAACGGCGGCGGCTTCTTCAACGTGAACTCGTCGCATCCATTCGAGAATGCAACGCCGCTGTCGAACTTCCTTGAGATGCTGTCGATCCTGTTGATTCCCGCCGCGTTGTGTTACACCTTCGGCAAGATGGTGAAGGACACGCGGCAGGGTTGGGCGGTACTGGCGGCGATGACGGTGATCTTTGTAGCGCTGCTGGCGCTGTCGGTTGGCGTTGAATATGGCGGCAATCCGGCCTTTGCGCCGCTAGGTGTCGATCAAACTTCGAGTGACGTGCAGCCGGGCGGCAACATGGAAGGCAAGGAAGTGCGCTTCGGCATCGCCAACTCGGCATTGTGGGCCACGGCGACGACGGCGGCCTCGAACGGCTCCGTCAACTCGATGCATGACTCATTCACGCCGCTCGGCGGTCTCGCGCCGCTGTGGCTGATGCAGTTGGGCGAGGTGATCTACGGCGGCGTCGGTTCCGGCCTGTATGGGATGTTGGTGTTCGCCATCATCGCCGTGTTTGTGGCCGGCTTGATGGTGGGTCGCACACCCGAATATTTGGGCAAGAAGATCGAAGCCTATGAAATGAAGATGGCGTCGCTGGTCATTCTGATTCCGCCCATTGTCGTGCTGGGCCTCACGGCCCTCGCGGTATCGACCGAGGCGGGCAAAACGGCGATCTCCAATCCGGGCGCGCATGGTTTCAGCGACGTGTTGTATGCCTTCTCGTCGATGGGCAACAACAACGGCAGCGCGTTTGCCGGGCTAAGCGCGAACAATCCGTTTTACAACATTGTCGGCGGCATTGCCATGTTGCTCGCGCGCTACTGGCTGGCGATCCCGACGCTGGCGATTGCGGGTTCACTGGCCGCTAAGAAGATCGTGCCAACTGGCCCGGGCACGCTGCCCACGCACACACCGTTGTTCATCGCGATGCTGATCGGCGTGGTGTTGCTCGTCGGCGCGCTGACGTTCATCCCCGCGCTGGCGCTGGGACCGATCGTCGAACAGTTGATGATGCAAGGCTGAAGGATGAAGGCGGAAGGAAGAAGATACCTACGGACTGCGACTACACGATCGGTGTACGTGCTTTTCATCCTTCAGCCTTTTGAGGAATAACCATGACTGTCCATACTCATACCAAAGCTCGACCGTTATTTGATCCCGCCATTGTGCGACGGGCGATCGGCGACTCGTTCAAAAAACTCAATCCACGCGTGCAGGTGCGCAACCCTGTGATGTTCGTGGTGCTGGTCGGCAGCGTGCTGACCACGGGTCTGTTTATTCAAGCCGTGTTCGGTCAGGGCGAAGCGCCCGCCGGTTTCATTTTGGCCGTGTCGTTGTGGCTGTGGTTCACTGTGCTGTTTGCCAACTTCGCCGAAGCGATGGCGGAAGGGCGCGGCAAAGCTCAGGCCGATACGCTGCGCAAGGCGCGGCGCGACATCAGCGCGAAGAAACTGGCGGAGCCACATCACGGTGCGTCTTTAACTGCGGTATCGGCGGGCACGCTGCGCAAGGGCGATGTGGTGCTTGTCGAAGCGGGTGATTTCATCCCCGGCGATGGCGAAGTGATCGAAGGTGTGGCCTCGGTAGATGAAAGCGCGATCACCGGCGAAAGCGCGCCCGTCATCCGCGAGAGCGGCGGCGATCGATCGGCGGTGACGGGCAGTACGCGCGTGCTATCCGATTGGCGGATCGTGCGCATCACGGCCAATCCCGGCGAGACGTTTCTCGATCGCATGATCGGCATGGTCGAGGGTGCGAAGCGGCAGAAGACGCCCAACGAGATCGCACTGAATATTCTGCTGGCGGCGTTGACCATCATCTTCCTGCTGGCGACGGTGACGCTGCTGCCGTTCTCGATCTACAGCGTCAATGCGGCGGGGCAAGGCACGCCCATAACGGTGACCGTGTTGGTGGCGCTGCTCGTGTGCCTGATTCCGACGACGATCGGCGGGCTGCTGAGCGCGATCGGGATTGCGGGCATGGACCGCATGATTCAAGCCAACGTGATCGCGATGTCGGGTCGCGCGGTCGAGGCCGCGGGCGATGTCGATGTGCTGCTGCTCGACAAGACGGGCACGATCACGCTGGGCAACCGGCAGGCGACGGCGTTTATTCCCGCCGATGGCACTTCGCCCGAAGCGCTGGCAGATGCTGCCCAACTCGCGTCGCTGTCGGATGAAACACCCGAAGGCCGCAGCATTGTAGTGCTGGCGAAAGAGCAATATCGTTTGCGCGAGCGCGACATTCATGGGCTGGGCGCGACCTTTGTGCCCTTCACCGCGCAGACCCGCATGAGCGGTGTCAATCTCGATGGACGGCACATCCGTAAGGGTGCGGCGGATGCGATCGAGGCGTATGTGATCCAACAGGGCGGCAGTTATCCCGCGACGGTGCGCGCCAGTGTCGAGCGCATCGCCAAAGAAGGCGGCACGCCGCTGGTCGTCGCCGATGGCCCGAAAGTGTTGGGCGTGATCCAACTCAAGGACATCGTGAAGGGCGGCATCAAGGAACGTTTCGCGCACCTGCGCAAGATGGGCATCAAGACCGTGATGATCACGGGCGACAACCCACTGACGGCGACGGCGATTGCGGCCGAGGCAGGCGTCGATGATTTTCTGGCGCAGGCCACGCCGGAAGCCAAACTCAAGTTGATTCGCGAATACCAGGCCGGCGGCCGATTGGTGGCGATGACGGGTGATGGCACGAACGATGCGCCCGCGCTGGCGCAAGCCGATGTGGCCCTGGCGATGAACACCGGTACGCAAGCGGCGAAGGAAGCGGGCAACATGGTCGATCTCGACTCGAACCCGACCAAGCTGATCGAGGTGGTCGAGATTGGCAAGCAGCTGCTCATGACGCGCGGCGCGCTGACGACGTTCAGCATCGCCAACGATGTGGCGAAGTACTTTGCCATCATCCCGGCGGCTTTTGCCACGACGTATCCGGTGTTGAATAAGTTGAACATCATGGGACTGGCGACGCCGCAAAGCGCGATTCTTTCGGCGGTGATTTTCAACGCGCTGATCATCGTCGCGCTGATTCCATTGGCGCTGCGCGGCGTGCGTTATCGCCCCGTCGGCGCGGCGCAGGTGCTGCGCGATCACCTGTTGATCTACGGGCTGGGCGGCCTCATCGCGCCCTTCATCGGCATCAAGATCATCGATATGGTGTTGGTGGCGTTGCGATTAGTCTGATTATCAAGGATGAAGGCGGAAGGATGAGGGATGAAGCCTTCATCCTTGATCCTTGTAAAGAGGTTCGACATGCTTACACATCTTCGCCCGGCCTTAGTTTCATTGCTATTGTTGACGCTGCTCACGGGCATTGCCTATCCCTTGCTCATGACGGGCATCGCGCAGGTAGTCTTTCCGCGACAGGCTAACGGCAGTTTGATCGCTCAGAACGGGCAAGTCGTCGGCTCATCGTTGATCGGCCAGTCGTTCGACGATCCCAAGTATTTCTGGGGCCGCTTGTCGGCGACGGGCACGTTTCCTTACAACGCTTTCAATGCAGAGAAGCTAACTGCGTCATCCGGCTCGAATTATGGCCCGCTCAACCCGGCGTTGATAGAGATGGTGCAAGGCCGCATCGCTGCGCTGAAAGCGGCTGATCCGACGAACACCAAACCGATTCCGATCGATCTAGTGACGGCCTCAGCCAGCGGACTCGATCCGCACATCAGCCCGGCGGCGGCCGCCTACCAACTCGATCGGGTGGCACGCGCCCGCGGACTTAACGCAACCGTGGTGAAGCAGCTGATCGATCAACACACGCAAGGCCGCGATCTGGGCATGCTGGGCGAACCGCGCGTCAACGTACTGGAACTCAATCTGGCGTTGGATGGACTCAACACGCCATAGCTAACCACATGCCTGCATGCAAACCGCGAAGTCGCAAAGCCACTAAGGTCCTCTTCGCGCCTTTGCGTCTTTGCGGTGAACCTTCATTCTCAAGGGAAACACATCATGCGAATTCCAAAACTGACCTTTACGATCGACATGTTCGTCGAGTGTGTGGAAGCGGCGTTCATCGTGCTTGCAACGACAGCGCTGATGTTTTACATCGGGCGCGACACGCTGGGTGAAGGCGTGATCGCGCTGGTCTACCTCGTGCCGATCAGCTGGAGCACCACGCGCTGGGGACAGGGGCCGGGTGCCTGCGCGGCCGTTATCGCGTTTCTGTGCTTCAATTTTTTCTTCATCCCGCCATTCTTCACGTTTGTGGTCGGCGGCCTGGAGGGCTGTCTGTTGCTGATCATCTTCCTGGCGGTGGCGCTGATCGTCATCGGTCGCATCCAATACGGCCTGACACAGGCTAAAGCGCGTGAGCGTGAAGCGGTCTTCATGTATGAATTAAGCACCGCCCTGGCCGCAGCCCGCAATCCCGAAATTGCGGCCCGCACGCTGGCGCGGCATTTGCAACAACTCTATCAGGCCCGGCTGGTGCGGGTGATACTTCAGCCAGACGATCAGTCCGTAACAATCGATGTGCCAACAACCATATCGGAGACCCGCCAACCTGATCTGATTGTGCCGCTCCTGGCAGCGCGCAGCCTGGTCGGCGAAGTCTGTCTGTGGCGAGGCCACTCACCCTTACCCCACGCCGAGAATCGCCTGATTCAAAACTTTGCCATCCAGACCGCCAACGCACTGGAACGACTGCGCGTGCCGGCGGTCTGAACGATCACGCCGGGCAATCGTGCTAGAATATCAAATGCGAAAGAACACACAAAGCACA
>JAUQXD010000147.1 GCA_030834835.1 Thermoflexales bacterium
CGATCGACAGGCGATTGTGATACCACAGCTGCGCCAGTTGCCACAACACCGCGATCGAGAGGACTTCGCCCCGCGGCTCGTTCTTGAGCGCGCACCACGCATTCACGGCGTCTTCCGACCGGAAGAACAAAATCGTCCCTCACGTAAAGACCATGTCGTCGTGCCAATTCTGGAAGGGCACCAGCAGATGCACCACCGCCTCGGGCTGTTGCATTTGCCCGGCGCAAATAGTAAACGTGAGCGGCGCATCATCTTCGGCGTAAGTGGCGTTGATGACGGCGTCGCTGTGCAGGGCAGCAGCGATGCCCAGCGCATCCCACGCGCAATTGGCGTAATACGCTTTGCCTTGTGTCCGAACGATAAAGTCCGTGGGCACGCCCGAGAAGGGATTGGCGATGCGGATGTCGTGCGTGCCCGGTTCCAGAAAGAAGGCGTGCCGCGCATTGAGTTCGTCGAACACCTCGATCGCCTCAGCGTGGCTCAATTGCAAGTGCACGGCGACATCATCCATGGTCGGCGCGTGCGTCGTATCAGCGAGGTGTTGATACACGTAAGCACGAGCGTTCCAGATCAGTTCATCGGTGAGTGTCATAGTTTGGTCGTTTGCTGACAGCCTGGTATACGAGTATTGCCCGCCAGCAGCGGATAAATCCGACGCCTGTGTACTGTGCAAATCCGCTAATGCGGATTGTGTTGGCGTGATTTAACCTGCTTTAGCAGGTTTGGCATCCAACGTAGCCGCCGATTTCAATCGGTGGCGTAACACGGGTAAGCCGAGCCGAATGACGTGGTACTTAGCCCCCGTTCACCACGCGCTTCAGGCTGATCTCAAACGGCGGATAGGCGATGCCGTTCTCGGTCACGATGCCCGTCACATACTTGTGCGGCGTCACGTCAAAGGCGGGATTGCCCACCTTTACGCCCATCGGCGCGATGCGCACCCCGTCGATCTCGGTCACTTCTTTTTCGTCGCGTTCCTCGATCGGGATCAGATCGCCGTGGGCCAGACTCAGATCGATCGTCGAAGTTGGCAGCACCGGATAAAACGGCACGCCGTTTTCTTTCGCCACCACACCCAACTTGTACGTGCCGATCTTATTTGCCACATCGCCGTTCGCCGTCGTCCGATCGGACCCGACGAAGCAAATATCGATCGCCCCTGTGCGCATGTAATGCCCCGCCGCATTATCCGCAATCAGCGTCACATCGACGCCCCACTTCATCAATTCCCACGCCGTCAAACGCGCACCTTGCAAGCGTGGTCGGGTCTCATCAGCAAATACTTTGATGCGCTTGCCCTGTTCGTGCGCGCGACGAATCACGCCCAGGGCTGTGCCATAATCGACGACAGCCAGCGCGCCCGTGTTGCAGTGCGTCAGGATCGTATCGCCGTCTTTGACCAATGCCGCGCCGTATTCGGCCATACGCTTATTGATCTCGACATCTTCATCGGCGATCTTTTGCGCTTCCGCAATAAGTTCCTCGCGCACATCGTCGGCCGTCGTAAACGCCTCGGTGTGAGCCACTTTCAGCATCCGATCGATAGCCCAGAATAAATTGACGGCGGTGGGCCGCGACTTGCGCAGCACTTCAGCGGCGGTATCCAGATCGCGCAGCATGTCCGATCGGGCGGGGGCGGTGCTCTTCAATGCGGCCAGCGCCAGCCCAAAGGCCGCCGCCGCGCCGATCGCGGGTGCGCCACGAATGACCATCGTGTGAATGGCCTCGGCCACGCCCGCGTAATCGGTGTACGTTTTGATCTCGTAGTGCAAGGGCAGCACGCGCTGATCGATCATCTTGACCGTGCCGGCGTGCCACTCGATGGTGCGTTGCAATTCTTCCATGTTGAGCCTCGTCAGTGGGTTGTAGGGGCGAGGCATTCGCACTCAAGTCGCTGACGACCAGCCGCGATCTTTTGACGAATGCCTCGCCCCTACTGATTGGCGTTAGTGTATCAGACGGGTATACAGCTGTCAAACAAGGGAGCGCGGTTGACACGATGTGCCGCCTTCGAGATAATCGCTGCATGCTCAAAATTCTGTGCGTCCTGTTTATGTCGATGATGATCGTTGCCGCGTGTGATAGCCAGCCCGCGCCCGCGCAGCGTGCCACGTCATTACCACCAGCGACACCCGTGGCGACCGCTGCCGACCCGAGCGATGATCCCACCTCAACGCACGTGCCGACCAGCACGCCGTCGCCCACACCGCCGCCGACCAACACGTCCACTGCGACGCCTAAACCCGAAGCGCGTTTGCTGCAAGCCGCGCAAGCCGTACACGATGGCGATTACGACACGGCGATTCAGCACTATCAGGCCATCCTGGGCCTGGCCCGATCGGAAGTGGCGGCCATCGAGTTGGCGATCACGCAGCGGCGCGCGGGCTACGTCAGCGATGCGATTGGATCGTACGAGCGCTTCATCGAGCAGTACGCGCAGTCAGAGCGGTTGGCCGAGACGTGGTTTGGCCTGGGCGAAATCTATTTCGCACAAGAAGACTGGGCGAAGTCGATCGAGGCATATCAACAGTATCTGGTTTTGCGCCCGAATGTCATCACCAGTTATGTGCAAACGCGCATCGGTGATGCGGCCACGCAGCAGGGCGATCTGGAATCCGCGGCCACGGCTTATCTGGCGGCGATCGCCAGTTCCACCGACGCGTCGGATATGGCCGGGCTGCGCGAGAAACTGGCGTTGACCTATCGGCTGTTGAAGAACTATGATGCGGCGTTGACGCAGTACGATCAGATTTTGTCGTTTGCCCAGCAGCCCGCCTATCGGGCGCAGGTGTTGTATCAATCCGGGCAAACGTTGATCGATTCCGGCAACACTGAGGCCGGTTACACGCGCTTCATCGATCTTATCAACACCTATCCTGATCGTAATGACGCTTATCAAGCGTTGCTGACGCTGGTCAATGCCAGCGTCGAAGTCAACGAGTTTCAGCGCGGCCTCGTCGATTTCTACGCCAAACAATACGACGCGGCAATTGCAGCCTTCAACCGCTTCATCGACGCACAAGACGATCACGGCAACGCGCACTATTATATTGGTTTGTCGTACAAGGGCGCGGGCAACATCACAGCGGCGTTGAAGGCGCTGGATGAAGTCATTGCGCAGCATCCCGAGGCTTCGCGCTGGAGCGATGCGTGGATTGCTAAAGCCGAAGCACAGCGGACAGGCGGCGATCTCGAGGGCGCACTTAAAACCGTCACGACGTTCGTGACCAAATACCCGACGAATACGCTGGCCGCGACGGCGCTGTGGAATGCCGCCGGTTATCTGGAAGACGACGGCGACTACCAGCGCGCCATCGATTTCAACCTGCAATTGCAGGCCAACTATCCCAACGATGAGAATGCCTCTGAAGCGCTATTCGATGCGGGCCTGGATGCCTATCGCATCGATCAACCGACGGTCGCGATTAGCGCGTGGCGGACCTTGAGCGATAATTATCCGTTGAGCCAGTTGTATGAAGCGGCCTTGTTCTGGCAGGGCAAGACGTGGCTCAAGACCGATCGCGCCAAAGCCGAAGCCTTGTTCGATCAGGCGAGTCGCAATTCACTCGATTACTTCGCGCTGCGCGCAGGGGATTTGCTGAGCGGCACCACGGATTTGCGGCTTGTGCCCGCCCGATTGGACCTCGATCCCGACGAGGGCCGCGTCGAGACCGAAAAGTGGCTGGCGAATTGGCTCGGCGTGGATTCGGCTTTGCTGCGCAAATTGCCAACCGCCATCACGTCGAGCGAGCGCTTCAAGCGTGCGTCGGAGTATTGGCGTTTGGGCAAGACCGCGCAAGCCCGCGACGAATTCATCGCGCTGCGCTCCGCCTTTGACGACGACGCGATTGCCCAGTACACACTCGCCATTCACTATCGCGACATCGGCTTGTACTATCCGTCGATCACGGCCGCCGTGCGCTTGATCCGCATGTCGCCGGCTGGTTCGATCGAGAACGCACCGATCTTTCTGGCGCGCCTAGTCTATCCGATCTACTATGCCAATCTCGTCGTGCCTGAGTCTGAAGCGCGCCAGATCGATCCACTCGTCGTCTTCTCGTTGATCCGGCAAGAAAGTTTGTTTGAAGGCATTGCCACGTCGAGCGCGTACGCCAACGGCCTGATGCAGATCATCCCGGCGACGGGCGGGCAAATCGCCAACGACCTGCGCTGGCCCAACTATCAACTCAGCGATCTGTATCGGCCCATGGTCAGTGTGAAGTTCGGCGTGTACTATCTGCGGCGCTATGGACTGGACTATCTGGAGGGTGACATCATCGCGGCGTGGGCGGCCTACAATGGCGGCCCCGGTAATGCGCGCGCGTGGAAAGACGCCTCCAACGGCGATGTCGATCTGTTCGTGGAGAATATCTCGCTGGCAGAAACGCGCTTGTATATCGAGCGGCTGCGTGAGAATCTGGCGATGTATCAACGCCTGTACGGCAAATGACAAATGAAAAACGCGGGCGATCTTGAGTAAGGTCGCCCGCGTCACTTATCGGGTCATTCCTTAATCCGTCTTTGGCAGACTAATCGAAAACGTGCTGCCTTTTCCCGTACCCTCGCTCTGCGCTTCGACGCGCCCGCCGTGTGCTTCCACAATCGCCTTGACAATGGCCAGTCCCAATCCGCTGCCGCCCGTTTCACGCCGCCGCGATTTGTCCGCG
>JAUQXD010000148.1 GCA_030834835.1 Thermoflexales bacterium
GGTCACCGCGTTGGGCGCCCAGGAACAGATTGTACACGGCCTGGACGCCGGCGCCGACGACTACATCACCAAACCGTTTACGACGCGAGAAATCCTGGCGCGCGTGCCGGCTGCGCTGCGCGTGCGGCGCATTCAACGCGATCTGGCCGAAGCGCTAGATCGCTACCGCCTGCTGGTTGAGACCTCGCGCGATCTGATCTTCGCGCTGGACACCAACAACCGCCTCACCTACATCAGCCCCACCTGTGAATCGCTCACCGGCTACACCGCCGAAACGCTGCTGGCCGACGAGCAACCCTTCCTGCGTTTTGTCACTGCCGAAGACGCGCCGCGTCTGGCGGCCTGGCTGGACAACCGGCAGCCTCGCCCGCCCGATGGGGCCGATCTGGAATTTCGGATCCTGCGCCCGGACGGCCAACTGCGCTGGGGCACGCTCTCGTGGGCCACGATGGTCGATCGGACGGGCGGGGCCGCCGCCGGCCTGCAGGGCACCATCCGCGACATCACCCAGCGCAAAGAAATCGAAGCGGCCACCTGGCACCGATCGCAGGAACTGGCGGCCCTCAACCTCATTGCCACGCGCATCAATCAGACGCTGGAATTGCAGACCACATTGAACGAGGCGCTGGACGCCCTGCTGGAAGTAGCCGGCATCGAATTTGGCACGATCCACGTCGTGGGCGATCACGGCCAACTGGTGCTGCGCGCCGTGCGCGGCCTGCCCGAGGCCGACGCCCGGCAAGTTTTCGGCCCCGTGCACGGCGCGGTCTCGACCCAGCTGCGCGATCTGTATGTGGTGCGCGAACGGGTGGACGCTCCGGCCGTGCAGATCACGCTGCCCATCAAGGCGCTGGGGGTTCAGGCGCTGTTGACCGTGCCGCTGCGCCATCGCGGCAATTTGAATGGCCTGCTGCTGCTCGCCAGCCGCTCGCTCGATAAATTCGATGCCGCCGAAACGACGTTGATCAGTACGGTGGCCGAACAGATCAGCGCGGCCATCACCAACGCCCGATTGTACGAGGTGACCCGCCAGCGCGCCGATGAGCTGGCGCTGCTCAACGAAGTCGGGCGGGCCATGACCTCCACGCTCGATCTGGACAAGGTATTGCGCCAGATCATGGAGAACGCCGTCAGCATGTTACAGGGCGAAGCCGGCTCGGTGCTGCTGCTAGATGAGGTCACCGGCGAGTTGTACTTTGCCGCGGCCGTCGGGCCGGGCGGCGAGCAGCTGCGCGGCGTGCGGCTGCCAGCCGGCGCGGGCATCGCGGGCCGCGCGCTGCGCGAAGGACACACCCTGTTGGTCGACGAAGCGCAGGCGGATCGCCAGTTCTATCGCGGCGTCGATCAGTTGACGGGCCTGACGACGCACATGCTGGTGGCCGCGCCGCTGCGCGTCCACAACCGCGCCATCGGCGTGATGGAAGTCATCAACAAACGCGGCGTGCCGTTTACGGCTGCCGATGCGCGCCTGCTGGATCTGCTGGCCCCCACCGCCGCGACCGCCATCGACAATGCGCGCCTGTATGCGCGTGAAACGCAGTTGTCCGATGAAGTGCGGCGGCACAACCGCGAACTGAGCGTGCTGCACGCCATCGCGGCTGCCCTCAGCGAAACGCTGGAAATCAAGGGCGTCATGGATGTGGCGTTGACGGTGCTGCAACCGGAGTTCGAATTTGATGCGGGCCAGATAGCGCTACTCGACAACGATGCATCCCCCGCCCGCTATCAACCGTCGCCCGGTGACGCGTTGAACCTCGATCAGCCGGCCGCGCACCCGATCATCCAACACGCCCTCGAAGCCCGTGAGATTCAGTTGCTGCCCGACACCCGGCAGCTGGCCGGGGCGAGTATCTGGCGCACCGCCGACATCGGCGCGTTCGCCGTCGTGCCGTTGTGGGGACACAATTACGTGCAGGGTTTGCTGGAGATAGCCTGGCGCTCGCCGCGTGACTTTTCGCCAGAGACCATGCCGCTGCTGGCGGCCATCGGGCAGCAGATCGGCGTGGCGTTGGAACGGGCGCATCTCTATGAAGTGGCTCAGCATCGCGCGCAGGAAATCGAGCGCTCGCACAAACAGCTGGTGCAGTCCGAAAAACTCGCCGCCACCGGCCGTCTGGCGATGTCGCTGGCGCACGAGATCAACAATCCCTTGCAGGCCATTCAAAACTGCCTGCATCTGGTGCTGGAATTTCCGCTGGCCGACGAACGCAAGACCTACTATCTCCAGATGGCGCGCGAAGAAACTGAGCGGCTTAGCATTTTAGTGCAGAGCATGTTAGACTTCTATCGGCCCGCGCGCAGCGAACAGACCACGGCCGATGTGCGTGCGGTGATCGATCGGGTGCTGGCCCTGTCCGAACAGAAGCTGCGCAGCAACACGATTGAATTGCGCACGACGTATGCGCCCGCGCCCCAGATCGCGCAGATTGCGCCGGATCAGCTGGGGCAGGTATGCCTGAACCTGATCATGAATGCGGCGGAGGCCATGGACGACGGCGGACAGCTGCACATCGAGGTGCGGACGGTTGACGGGTGGGTTGAGGCGATCTTCAGTGATACCGGGCCGGGCATCGCCGCCGCCGATCTGCCGCACATCTTTGAACCGTTCTACACCACCAAGTCAGAAGGCACGGGGCTGGGGTTAGCGATCAGTTACTCCATCATCGAGCGCCACGGCGGCCTGTTGCAAGTGGACAGCACCAGCGGAGCCGGTACCACGTTTACATTGCGCTTGCCCCGGCCAGGTGGTGAATAGAGATTGTGATCGGTAATCGGTGATCAGTGATCGGTAACTGGTAACCAGTGATCGGTAACTGGTGATCGGTGATTGGGGCATGATCCGCGTAGTCAATAACCGTCAATCGGCGCTGGATCATTGTGCATTGATCATTGATCATTGAGAATTGATCATTGCTCATAAGGAGCCTCGCTTATGCTACAGGGCGCTCACATTCTCGTGGTTGACGATGAACGCTCGACGCGTCTGTCCCTGTCCGAGATCTTTTCGCTGCGCGGCGCGCTGACCGCCACCGCCGCCGACGGCCAGGAAGCGCTGGATCTCATCGCGCATCAGGCCTTCGATCTGATCGTACTCGACATCAAAATGCCGGGCATCAGCGGTCTGCAAGTCCTGGAGACCGTGCAGGCGATCGCCCCGACCACGATCGTCGTATTGCTTACCGCGCACGCCACGGTGGATTCCGCCATTCGCGCGCTCCGGCAGGGTGCCTTTGATTATCTGCTCAAGCCAGCACAGCCACGCACCATCATCGAAGTAGTGGAACGCGGCCTGGCCAAACGCCAGGAGTACTTGCGTCGCCAGAGCCTGGTTGGCCTGATGGAGCAAACCGTTGAAGCATTCCGACACGGGACGGCGCTGGCCGCGCCCTCAAGTCCGCCCGCCTTAACCACGACCAGCGGGCCAGCTCTAGTACAGGCCGGCGATCTGGTCGTCGATCTGCAACGGCGCGAGGCCAGGCTGGCCGATCAATTATTGGAATTGACGCCAACCGAGTTTGAGACCCTGCTGTATCTGGTTCAACACGCCGAGCGCGTCGTCAGTTGCCGCGACCTGGTCAAGGCCGTGCACGGTTATGACACAAACGAGCATGCGGCGCGGCCCATTATGCGCGTTCACATCCATCGACTGCGCCAGAAAATCGAGATCGACGCCACCGCGCCGATGCGTCTGCTCACGATTCGCTCGGCTGGCTACATGGTGACTGCAACCCCGCGGCGACAATAATGACACCGGTTCATGCACAATAATGAACACCCCGGTCGGTAAGTTCTGGCTTACCGGCCGCGCCGTACCCCAACTGCAATCATTGCAAGCCAATCGCAATACATCTGCAACCAAACTGCAAGCCACTTATAGTCAGACTGTGGTAATCTAACAACGGACGTATGGGGCAGCCTTGCGTCCGCCTGTTGGTTATTTATCCACAGTGACTGTGATTTGGAACGAGGCAGACCATGGACGGGATACGCATTCTGGTAGTCGATGACGAAAGCCCGACCCGCAACTTTATCGTGGACGGCCTGGGGGCTTTAGGCATCACCGATCGCGCCATCGGCGTGGCCTCGGCCGAGGACGCCCTGGCCGCCGCCGCCGAGTCGGCGCCCGACCTGGTCATCAGCGACATCCGCATGACGGGCCTCAACGGGCTGGACCTGGCCCGCTTCCTCCATCAAAACCACCCTGATACTAAAGTCATCTTGATCACCGGCTACAGTACGCGCGATATTGAGAAAGCCGCCACCGCCCTGGCGGTGGACGCCCTGATCCGCAAACCGTTTGGCCTGGATGCGCTGGGCGAAGCCGTCCGAACGGCGCTCAGCCGTGGCCGGCCCACCGCAGATGATCGCGGCCTGCCATCCATCAAACTCGAGGCGCTGACGCGCCAGATCGATATTCTCAAGCGGGACATCGGCGCGCAGTGGATCGGACTGCTCGACAAAGACGGTCAGCCGATCATTCAGGCGGG
>JAUQXD010001382.1 GCA_030834835.1 Thermoflexales bacterium
CGATCACACCCACCAACCAGAAGATCGCGAATAAGTTGCGCGGCACGCGCGGCGACGGCGGTTGATACAGCTGATCGGGTGCGGCCGGCAATGTCCGGGCGGCCATAAACGCTGTGCCCGCGCCGATCGGCATCAAGATCAAGCCCAGATACATCATCAGCACGCCTTCGACATCGAGCACCCGGTTCGGCTGAAAAAACAGCAGCGCGCCGATCGCCGCAGTGATCGCGCCAATGATCAGCGCGGCCAACAGGCGCCGCCGGGCGCTGGCCGACCACTGCGTAGGTTCAGGCCTCAGCGTCTCGAGCGTGGCCGTTGGGCGATTGGGGTCAATCGGCGGGGGCGGAACTTCAACCGTGTCTGTCATGAGTATCCCCGATCATTTCTTCTTCCGGCGCCGCCGCGAGCGCGTTTCCTCTTCGTCTTTCTTTTTCTTCTTTTCCTCGGGCGTCTCTTCGTCCAGCTCTTTCTTGCCGCCATCCAGTCCTTCGGCGGTGGCCTTCATCTTCGCCTCGACGCGCGCGTGGATGGAATCTTTGGGGAAGTGCCCGGCCTTGCTGCGTTTGCCGGCCTTCACGCCCGTCAGCACTTCCAACCCTTCGTCGATCGTGTTGACGGCCCACACATGGAACTGCCCGCTTTGACAGGCCGCCAGCACATCTTCACGCAGCATCAAATGCCGCACGTTCGAAGCGGGAATCATCACGCCTTGCTGGCCCGTCAGGCCGCGCGCCAGGCAGACATCGAAGAAGCCCTCGATCTTGGCCGACGCCCCGCCGATGGGCTGCACGCGACCCTGCTGATCGACCGAGCCGGTCACGGCGATGCCTTGTTTGATGGGTAAATCCGCCAGTGCTGACAACAGCACATACAACTCAGTACTAGACGCACTGTCGCCTTCGATCTCAGAGTAACTTTGTTCAAAGCCGATGCTGGCCGCCAGCGTCAGCGGTTCTTTCGTCGCGTACTGCCCGCCCAGATAGCCTTCCAGAATCAGCACGCCCTTGTTGTGGATGCGGCCGCTCAAGTGGGCCTCGCGCTCGATAACCACCACGCCGCTGCGGCCCACATACGTGCGCGCGGAAATGCGCGTGGGCTGCCCGAATTCGTAGTCGCCATAATCGATCACGCTGAGGCCGTTGATCTGGCCGATTACTTCACCTTTCACCTGCACCGAGATCGTGCCATCGATGATGGATTCGTGCGTCTGCTGTTCGATCAGGTTTGATCGATAACGCCATTCACGTAAGGCTTGCCGCACATCGTCGGCTGTCACCACATCCCGATTGTTCTTCCCGGCCCAATGCGCCGCTTCGATGATCAGGTCCGTGACTTCGCCGAAGCGTGTGGACAACTTCTGCTGATCTTCCGCCAGCCGCGAGCCGTGCTCGATGATGACGGCAACCGCTTCGGCGTCGAACGGCGGCAGATTGTGCTCGGCGCAGCGCGCCTGCACGAACAGCGCGTAGGAACGCTCATTTTCGGGCGTGCGATCCATATCGGTGGCGAAGTCGGCTTTCACTTTGAACAGTCGCCGGAAGTCTTCGTCGTGATCGAACAGTTCGTAGTACAGCCACGGCGTGCCCAGCATGATGACTTTGACATTCAGCGGAATCGGCTCGGATTCCAGCGTGCGCGTGGAGAACATCTGCAACTGCGTGCCCGGATCTTCGATGACGATCTGCTGTGTGTTGAGGGCGCGTTTCAGCGCCTCCCAGACGCCGGAGTCTTTCAAAACATCAGGCGCGCGCACCACCAGATAGCCGCCGTTGGCGCGATGCAGCGCCCCCGCGCGCAGCATGGTGAAGTCCAGCACGTTGTCGCCCAAACGCACATCGCGCTCGATGCGGCCCACCAGATTCATAAACGTCGGATTGGTTTCCACCACCAGCGGCGCGCCGATCGTCGCGGACTGATCGACCAGCACGTTGACCTGATAGCGCGTGAACGGATCAGACACGGGTTGAGGCGGCGGCGTGTCCTCGTCGTCGGCGTTGCCGTCGCGCAGTTCATTCACCTGCGCGACTACGTCGGCGCGCACTTCTTCCAGATAGTCCACCGCCTCGTCGCAGATGGCGCGATATTGATCGATCAGCATAGTCAGGCGCGGCGCGATCGTGCGGGCCGCCGTCTGCCGATCGAGTTCGCGCAGGCGTTCGCGGGCGCGGCCTTCCTCGGCACGCACGGCGCGCATCATGGCGTTGAAGCGATCTTCCAGATCGGGCTGAGCCTGTTCCAGCGCCGCGCGCTGCTCGATTGAGAGAGCGGCGATCTGTTCCGGGGTCGCCGGTTCGCCGGCAGAATTCATCGGCGCCAGGAACAGCCCCTGATCCGATCGGGCCAGCGTAAAGCCATGTTCGCGCGCCTGGGCATCCATCTGACCAAAGGCTGTCGCGCGGGCTTCATCCAGTTCGCGTGTGATTTGCGAGGCGGCACGCTGATAATCGTCGGCCTCGAAGGCGGGCGGTAGATCGGTTTTGAGGAAGGCCACCAGCGCCAGCATATCCTGTTTGAACTGGCGCGCGCGGCCCGGCGGGAGACTCATAGCGCGCGGGCGTAAAGGCTCTTTGAAGTTGTGCACGTACACCCAATCGGGCGGCGTGGTTTCGGTGGTCGCGTGCGCGCTGAGAAAACGCTCGACAGTGGTCATGCGGCCGGTGCCGCCGGGACCCATGACAAAGATGTTGAAGCCCGGCCCATGCACGTCGATGCCAAAATCGATGGCGCGCACGGCGCGCGGCTGGCCGATGATCTCGTCGATGACGGGCAGCCGCGCGGTGGTCGCAAATTTCAGCGTGCGCGGATTACACACGCGGCGCAGTTTAGAGACTGATAGTGGTTTGATAGGCATAGGGTGTCCATTCGACAAAAACGCCCTCAGAGCGAACTCCAAGGGCGGCTAAAATCAATGATCAATGTTCAATGAGCAATGTACAATTAACGACCTTCGCCATTGATCATTGTTAATTGATCATTGTTCATTGCTTACCGTCCGCCGATGTGCATAGGCATGATGACGTGCGTGAACGAGTCATCGCCGATCGGGCGGATGATGCCAGGCTTGGACGCATCGATCGTGTCGAGCGAAATCTGATTGGTGCCCACGACCGACAGCACATCGATCAGATATTTGACGTTGAAGGCGATCTCCAGCCCGTGGCCGGTGATGTTGGC
>JAUQXD010000149.1 GCA_030834835.1 Thermoflexales bacterium
CAAGGAGATCTATCTGGTCGCGCGCGGCACGTCAGTGATTCGAGTCGAGCGGGAGAACATTACCCTGGCGGCCGGTGATCTAATCGTGATCGAACCTGGTGAGGCCCACACGTTTCTTTCAAGCTCAGCCGACTACCTGCATTTTGTGATTCATGTTCCTGGACTGGCTGGCGAGGCGGCCCGCCAGGACAAACTCGGTGTATCGCGCGCACGGTTGGAACTGCCGCAATGAGTGAGTCACCGCGATCAGCAGCGCGTGCCAGAGAACGCTTGAAGTGGATCGCACCGATCGGGCTGGCGTTGCTCGTGGTGTGCATGGGCTGTTTCTTCTTCTTCGCCATCGGCCTGACGGCGCGGGGCGAATTGACGACTTCGGTGGCGGGCACAGACTTTCGGTTGTGGGCCATCAGCGAGCGGCGACAATCGGGCGTGGGCTTGCAGCGGATGTATCCCGTTCAGAAAGACGGTCAAGCGTGCACGCGCGCGGATGTGACGTTTTTCTTCTGGCGGCCCGCACTGTCGATCGATAGTGTGACCTCGGATAATTGCGGATAGCGGGGCTTGCGGTTATAATCGGGGCAGTTGATTCGAGAGGTCATAATGATTCCTGCGCTGCGTGATGTCTCGCTGATTATTCTACTGACACCGTGCCTGTTGTGTCTGCTCGTGCCGATCGCGGTGATGGTGGGCGTGAACTGGCTGACGCGTAAAGGACGGCGCGCGCTGCCCGATAAGCTGCACGCGGCTCAACGCGGGCTGCGCAAGGTCGACGAGATCGTCGATCGGGCCGGGGAGAAAGCCGCCGCGCCTTTCATCGCCGCGGAGACGCGCCGCGCGCAAGTCAGAGCGCAGTGGGAAAACCTCAAACGACAATTCTCCAAAGAGTGATGGCTATGACTGAAACGGCTGAAAACAAGGCAAATCGACTGGTGGCCGGGCTGGTGGTCGGCGGCGGACTCATCGGCGCGCTGGTGGGTGTGGTCGCGTCGCGGCTGTTTATCCGCGCTGATCAGCAAATCTTGAAGAGCAATCAACAACGCGGACCGCAGGGTCTGTCTCTGTCGCCGATGGCGATGCTGTCGTTGCTGGTTGGCCTGGTTGGTGTAGTGCGCCAGATTGCAGCATTGGGTGATGAAAAATGACCGCTCAATTTTCTGATTCGACGGAAGCGGCGCGTCCCGGTCAATGGCAGACGCGCACGACCTTGATCGGCGGCGTGTTGGGCGCGTTGACGGGCGCGGGCGCGGCCTATCTGTTTGTAAAGTCGGGCGGCGTACAGGGCCGGTCGCGCGTGAGGCCCGATGCCTTGCTGGCCGTGGGCGTCAGCGTGCTGGGCCTGTTGCAGCAGATTTCGCGCATGGGCGACGATTAGCCCGCACGGTATAGATCAACTCCCACGGGTAGACGGCGTGTGCCGGGCTATCGGTGGGAGTTTTGTTTTATCACGATGAAAACGATTCGTTTATCCTACGCGCTGCGCTGGCTGTTGTTCATCACCGTCTGGAGTTGGGTAATTGCTCAGCCTGGCGCGCCATTGGTGACTCTCGGCGAAGCGCAGACGGTGCAGACGCGCAACCCCAAAGCGGGCGTGCATACGCGCCTGACCGATGAAGCCGCGCCGTGGAAGATTCAACGCACGACGCAAGTGGTGCGTGAGATGGGCGCGCCGTGGATCGTGGAGTTCTTTCCGTGGGCGTACATCGAGTCGGGCAAGAATTCATTCGACTGGTCACACACCGATCAAGTGATCGCTCACGCGCGGGCGCAGGGCTTGACCATCATAGCGCGGTTGGGCCTGGCGCCGTGGTGGGCGCGGCCTGATGAGCGTGTGCAGCCAACGACCTTCAACTACCTCGATCGCGATCACTACGCCGACTTCGGCGATTTCGTTTATGCCTTCGTTGATCGCTACCAGGATCGCGTGCAGCACATCATCATCTGGAACGAACCCAACTTGAGTTTTGAGTGGGGCATGCGGCGGGTTGATGCGGCAGCGTATGTCGATCTGTTAAAGGTCGCCTATCAGCGCGCGAAAGAGGCGAATCCAAACGTGATCGTGCTAGGGGGCGCACTCGCGCCGACTATGGAACCGATCGGCAGTGAGCGCGGCTTGAATGATTTGATCTATCTTCAGCAAATGTACGAGGCAGGCGCGAAAGATTATTTCGATGGCCTGGCAGCGCACGCTTACGGCCTCACCCTCCCGATGAGTGATCCGCCCGATCGAGAGCGCGTCAACTTTCGGCGCGTGGAGTTGCTGCGGCAGATCATGATCAAGCAGGGCGATGCGGCTAAGCCAGTGTATATCACCGAGGCGGGCTGGAATGACAGCTCGCGCTGGAATCAGGCGGTGAAGCCCGCACAGCGCATCGAATATACGCTGGCCGCTTACGAGTGGGCGCAGCAAACGGATTGGGTGGAGATGCTGGCGATGTGGGCCTTTCGCTATCCACGCGCCACGCGCAACTATCAAGACGGCTGGACGTGGGTCACGGAAGATTTTCAACCGAGACCGATCTATCTGGAAATACAACAGCAATTTAGAATGACCAATGACAAATGACAAACGCGTATCGCGCACCACGCGCTACGTTATTTTCGCGCTAGTTGCAGCGTTTCTCGCGCTCTGGCTCGTGCCCGATGTCGTGGCGTGGCTCAATCGCAGCGATGACGAAGCGTGGGCGCGCGTGCAGCGATCGGGCGTGATTCGCTTTGCGATCGATCCGTCTTACATGCCGTTTGGTGGCCTGGGCAGTGAGGGTGTGTTTTACGGCATCGACGTGGACATCGCACAAGAGATTGCGCGCCGCACCGGTGCGCGTGCCGAATTCATCATCGCGGGACAGGACAGCCTGTACGATGTGTTAGCCGTGGGCCAGGCCGATGCAACCATCTCGGCGTTGATCGTCAATCCCATTATCGATTACGTGTGGGATTATTCGACGCCGTATTTTGATGCGGGGCAAGTGCTGATCAAACCTCCGAGGTCTTCGGGGATCTCGGAGGCCTTCATCGCCGTGGAGTTCGGTTCGGATGGTGATGCGGCGGCACGACATCTGGCGCGGCGTCAGGCGGGGATTCAGGTACGGCAATTCCCAACCGCGAATGAAGCGCTGCAAGCCGTGAGCGCTGGTCAAGTGGACTCGGCCATCATCGATGCCGTCAGCGCGCGACAACTTATTCCAGAGGCGTATCCGCAATTGCAGCTTGGCGAGTATGTGACGCACGATCCGCTTGCGATTGCGGTGTGGGGCGAGAGCGCGCAGTTGTTGGCGGCGATCAATCGGGCGTTGGCGGAGATGCAACAGGACGGCATGACACAAAAGATCATCGATGCGTGGATGGCAAAGTAGGTTGGTAAATTGGTAGATTAGTAGAGTGGTAAATTGGGTAGTGGGTTAGCGCTTTGAGAGCAGGTTGCGCAGGCGTTCCCGCAGCACTTTGCCACGACCCAGATAGCGATGTTGCTCGTCCTCGATCAAGATGATACTGCCTGTAGCGTACGGCGGCGTCACGGTGCGCAGGTCCTGCCCGGTGAGCCACTGCTTGACGTGATCGGCGTTGAGCGCAAAACGCTGCCCGGTGAACTGCGAACTACAGCGCGCGATCAATTCATGCGAGGGTACGAATGTGCCATCGTTCCATTCGCCGATCAGCATACCGATGGCGATGCAGGGAAAATCGCCGAAGTGTGAAATGAACTGCGTGGGCACGGCGTACACACTTTCACCGCGCTTCAACAACTCTAGCCGTTGTCCCTCAAGCACACCCCCTAGATCAAAACCATAGCCATTGAGCAAAGCATTGATGACTTCGCGCTGTTGGCTCTCGTTCGCCGGCGCGAATCCGGCGTGCGCCAGGGTGCGCTGTGGGGGGATTGATGATGGCGCTTCGACCTTCTCGCGTTTGCGGATCAACGCCGCAAAGAAACCGGACGTGTCGTACAGGTGCGGCCACAGGCGGACTGCACGCGCTACATCAGCGTGGAATTCCACATCGCCGTCATGCGTGAGCGCGGGCGCAGTGACGAGGTTCTCCACTGATTCGATGGCGGCGGCGTGCGGATAGGCTTTCAGCAGCGCCTCAATCACGGCTTCGTCCTCTTCCGGCGCGAGGGTGCAGGTGGCATACACCACTTGGCCGCCGGGTTTCACCGCTTGAAAGGCGCTGTGCAACAACTTGATCTGGCGCTGCTGAAGTTGCAGCCGTTCCTTCGCGGAGACGAAACGTGTCTTGCGGCGCTCGGCAGTGCGCAGACTCTCGCCGCTGCACGGCGCGTCCAACAGCACATAGTCAAACGTGTCCGGCCACCACTCGCCAAAGCGCTCGCCGGGATAACTCGTCAGCGCAGATGACAGCGTGCCCCAACTCTGCAAATTCGATCGCAGCCCCGCGATGCGGCCCGAAGAACTATCGTTGGCGATGAGCACGCCGCGATCGTTGATCTTGCTCAGCAAGTGTGTGGTCTTGCCGCCGGGCGAGGCGGCCATGTCGAGTACGAGTGGAAATTCGACAGAGTAGTTGAACATCTCGGCGGGCAACATCGAGGCGGCGTCCTGAATGTAGTAGAAGCCGGTGCGATGTTCGATGGTGCGGCTGTGGGCTTCTTCGTTGCCGCTGATTTGCCAGCCGCTCTCACAGAATGGCACGGATTGGACCTGCCAGCCATATTCGATAGGCCATGTTCGCCGTGCGGTGTCCAGATCGATCTTCAACGTATTGACGCGCAGGGCAGGGGGCAAAGGGTGCGCGATCGATCGTTGAAGTTGAGCGAATTGATCGGCGGCTAATAGAGGTCGATAGTCTTCGAGACGATTCATCGAGTTTGTCGTCATGAGCCTAAACAAATCGGACGCCGATCGGTGTATTCACCTGAATCGGCGTCCAAGTCGACACAAATTCTGGTATGTTGGTCAGGCCAGTTGCATAAACACGTCTGGCTTTTGCTCTGCAATTCGTAGCAACGCCACGGCAGGGCCGCTGGGTTTGCGTCTGCCCTGCTCCCAATCTTGCACGGTGCGCAAACTCACGCCCATCAGTCCCGCAAAAGCCGATTGCGATAACTTTAATGTGGAGCGTATGATTTGCGGAGGCGCAGGCTCTTTCAAGGCATGAACCCGCAGAATTTTTGTGCCGGCCTTGTACGCCTTCACATCACGAAGACCATCGAGGATTTCTTGACCAATATCACGTTTAGACATTTTGGACTTCCTTTGCGATTTGACGCAGAACATGAGCAGGGATACTGTCTACTTCATTCTTGCTGTAAATGGTTAGAAGCCAGATTTCGTCAGCCTGTTTCTTGAAGTAGTAAATCACTCGCACGCCGCCGCTTTTACCTCTGCCTGACATTGCCCAACGGATTTTTCGGACACCGCCAGAGCCACGAACCACCTTGCCTGATTCGGGATACTGGAGCAAGAAGCTTTGCAAACCCAGGTATTCATCTTCAGACAGATAATCGTAAAGATACTTTGTAAAGGCAGTCGCCTCTATGAATTCCATAAATCGATTATACGGCTATGCCGTATACTTTGCAAGCCTCAGTTTCTGACGCATCCAAAACGATTATCTTTTGCAGGGGCGGCAAACGGTTAGCGTTAGCGACGATTGAGCGCTTCCTCATTGCCGCTGATTTGCCGGTCACTGTCCCGGAAAACGGCACAGATTGATCTTGGTCAGCCATATTCGCCGGGCCGTTTCGAGATCGATTTTCAGTGTGTTGACGCGCAGGGCAGGGGCGTGCGATCGCCGCTTGTAGTTGCGCGAAGTCGTCGGCACTGAGCAGCGGTTGGTAACGATCGAGGTCGTAGTGGGGCATGAAGATTTTTTGGACACGGATTGCGCGGATTACACAGATGCTCACGGATCAAAGCAACAAAATCAATCCGCGCTCATCCGCTAAATCCGTGCTATCCGTATCCTAATAGTTTAGGCCAACGAGGCGCGCTGCTCGACTTGTGCCAGAATCTGTTCGATGCGGGCGGCGGCTTGCGATTGAACGGATTTCCAATCGGCCACGTACTTCTGCGCGAGCGCTTTGTCCTCCAATGACGCGGCGTTGATGCGGACGTTCATCCCGGCAGCATCGATGGCGGCGCGCGCCATGAACACGCCCGAAGCAGCATCGCTCATGGCGTTGATGTTGCCGTTGGCCGCGACGAAGTACACCAGATCGAGCGCTTGCAGGCACAGTTGCGCCGTGCGTAAAGGCACATCGGTGGCGTGCTGAGTGGCGATTTGCACGGCCTGATTGCGCGCGGCTTGTTCTTCGAGCGTGTCTTTGGGTAACTTGAAAGCATCCATCACTTCGGTAAACGCCGCCGAATCTTCATCGATGGCGGCGGTGAGTTGACCGCGCAGCCCATCCGCTTGCGCGGCAATATCTTTCATCTGCGCGTCGACGGCGGCATACTTCTTCTTGCCGATGGTCAAACGGGCGACCATGCCCGCCAACGCGGCTGAGAGCGAACCGGCCAGTGCGGCGACTGCGCCGCCGCCGGGTGCGGCTGTACCCGCGGCGGTGGCTTCGATGAAGGCGTTCGGCACGATCGATCTGGCTTCGCCCGACAGCGCTTCGCGCAATTTGTTTTCCAGGATTTGATCGCGCTCGAACATATCGAGTTGCAGATACCATTGGGCCGCATCGACCAGCGCGTCCATCGGCGTCAGGCCCACGAGTTCGGTCTTGGTGATCGTGCAGCCATAGCGGGCGGCCTCGCGGCGCACCGTTTCCACCACGCGCGCGATGGGCGTCTTGCGGAAGTTGGTCAGGTTCATCGAGACTTGCGCCTGGCCTTCCACCATCAGGCCGATCGACTTCACGAAGCGCAGGCCGCCGCTGGAATGGCGAATCGCTTTGGCGATCTTGTCCGCGATTTTCACGTCGCTGGTGTTGAGATAGGCGTTGAAGGCGACGAGGAACGCGCGCGCGCCGATGACGGTCGCGCCTGCCGGGCCGACTTTGTTCGGGCCGAAGTCGGGCTCGCGTTCGGGGTTAATGCCCATCTCGGCTTTCAGCGCTTCGTATTGGCCGCGCCGGATGTTCTCAAGGTTGGTGCGTTCAGGCCGAGTGGCAGCGGCTTCATAAAGGTAAACGGGAATGCCCAGTTCATCGCCCACGCGTTGGCCCACGCGCTTCGCCATCGCCACGCATTCTTCCAGCGTGACACCGCTGACGGGTACGAAGGGGCAGACATCCGTCGCGCCGATGCGGGGGTGTTGGCCGGTGTGCTGATCGAGATCGATCAATTGCGCGGCAACCTTGATGGCGTTGAAGGCCGCTTGCTCGACGGGTCCCGGCTCGCCCACAAAAGTCAGCACGGTGCGATTGTGATCGGCATCGGAATGTTGATCGAGAAACGTCACGCCCTCGATCGCGGCAATGGCCGATCGGATCTGGGCAACGACCTCAGGCCGCCGGCCTTCGCTAAAGTTGGGGACACATTCGACGATTTTGGTCACGGGGTTGATCCTTGATCGAAATTGAGGCCGCTATTGTACCATCAGGCAAACAAAAAGTCCGGCTCGAGCAGCCGGACTTTTTTGAAGCAGAGCGTCTACTGCACACCAAGGTAGGTGTCTTGCACCTGCTTGTTGTTCATCAATTCCTCGCCGGTACCTTGTAGCACGATATGGCCGACTTCCAGCACGTAACCGCGGGTGGCGACCGACAGCGCCATCATCGCGTTCTGCTCGACCAACAAAATCGTCGTGCCCTGTTCGTTGATTTCTTTGACGATGTCGAAGATCTGCTCCACCAGAATCGGCGCCAGACCCATCGACGGTTCGTCCAGCATCAGCACTTTGGGGCGGGCCATCATGGCGCGGCCCATCGCCAGCATTTGCTGCTCGCCGCCGGACAGCGTGCCGCCCGCCTGCCTGATGCGCTCCTTCAAGCGCGGGAACAGTTCAAAGACGCGATTGAGGTCTTTCTGAATACCCTCTTTGTCTTTGCGTTGATACGCGCCCATCTCCAGATTTTCCAGCACGGTCATGCGCGGGAAAATCTGGCGGCCTTCGGGCGCTTGCGACACGCCCTGCGCGACGATTTGATCGGTGGGCAGTTTTTCCAGCGCCACACCATTCAGAATGACCGTACCCTGGCGCGGGCGCATCAGGCCCTGAATCGTGCGGAGCGTGGTACTCTTGCCCGCGCCATTCGCGCCGATGAGCGTCACGATCTCGCCGTCTTCGACCGTGAACGAGATGCCCTTAAGCGCATGGATATTGCCGTAGTAACTGTGAACATCGCGAAGTTCTAGCATGGTTAGTGACCTTTACCGCTGCCCAGATAGGCTTCAATCACCTGCTGGTTCTGCTGAATTTCGACCGGCAGCCCTTCCGCGATCTTCTCGCCGTGATCGAGCACCGACACCCGATCGGAAATGCCCATCACCACGCGCATGTGGTGTTCGATCAGCAAGACGGTGAGATTCAAGTCTTTGCGGATAAAGCGAATGAACTCGGTGAGCTGCGCCGTCTCACCTTGATTCATGCCGGCCGTCGGTTCATCAAGCAGCAAGAGTTTGGGTTGGCTGGCGAGCGCGCGGGCAATTTCGAGGCGGCGTTGATCGCCATACGGCAGGCTGCGCGCCGTCAGTTCGGCGCGAGCGCGGCCCAGGCCCACGTAATCCAGCATGTCCAGCGCCTTGCCGCGCGCATAATCTTCTTCTTTGCTCATCGCTTCGGTGCGGAGCATGATCGCCAGCGCGCCTGCCTTCATGCGCGTGTGCATGCCCACCATCACGTTTTCAACCATGGTCATGGCGGGAAAGAGCCGGATGTTTTGGAAGGTGCGCGCGATGCCGAGCCGCGTGATGTCGTGCGGCTTCATCTGCCCGATGTTGGTGCCGTTGAAGGTGAGTGCGCCGCTCGTGACCTGGTACACGCCGGTGATCATGTTGAAGAACGTCGTCTTGCCCGCGCCGTTCGGCCCGATCAAGCCCGCGATCATCCCCGGCTCCATTACAAAGTTCACTTTGTTCACGGCCGTCAGGCCGCCGAATTGTTTGGTAACGCCTTGCGCTTCGAGAAATTGGGTCATCGTGTCCTCTCCGCTGGGCTAGGCTGCGCCGGCTTTGGCTTCTTCTTCGACGGGTTCTTCGGCATGGAATTGCATGCGCTGTTCACGGGTGGGCAGCAGACCTTCCGGCCGGAAGGCCATCACCAGCACCATTACCAGACCCAGCAACAAGAAGCGGTATTTTACCGGGTCGAGATTGGCGATGATAAAGCCTTTCAGCGCCGGGTCGGTTACTGACGGCATCAGCACGTGCGTCGATAAGCCGTTGAGCACATTCTGGAACTGTTTCAGGAACAGCAGGTCGGCCAGGAAGATGATCAGCGCCCCCACGATGTTGCCGGGGATGCTGCCCAGGCCACCCAACACGATGGCGGCCATGATGATGATTGACGTGCCAAAGCCGAAGCCGTCCGGGAACACGGCGGACACGTAGGCGCTATAGAAGGCGCCTGCCAGACCCGCAATCGCCGCGCCCATCGCGAAGGCCGTCAGCTTGGTGTGAACCGGATCGACGCCCATCTGGTTGGCGGCCAACTCGTCTTCGCGAATCGCCGTCATGGCGCGGCCTAACCGCGAATTCTTGAGGCGCAGTTTCAAGAAGATAACCAGCCCGATGACACTGAGCAGGAAGAACCACCACGGCAACAGATTATCCGAGGCAAATTGGCCCGGCTGGAAAGTGTTCCAGAACGGAGCCAGCAGGCCCTCGGTCGTGTGGGGGATGGGGATAAACAGGATCAAAATCAGGCCCGCCGCGAGGCCGGAGGCAATCATCGTGCCCGGCCCCACCTTGCCATTGCGTTGCTGACGGCGGAAATAATAGAACAGCAAACCCACCAGCGCCAGCATGATGGCGACCTTGATGATCAGCGCAATCGGTTCATCGGTGGGACTGATGATCGGGAAGACCGGACGATCGATCGGGTTGATGCCGCGCACGCCGGCCGTGAGATCAAACTTATCGACCAGCGTGATACATTGGACGGTGGGTGTGCCGCCCCCGATCGACTGAATCGCCGGAATGATCACGCACGTAATCGGCTCCTGAAGCGTGATCTTGATCAACTGTTGAAAGGCCACGGGCACAATCTCGCCGAAACCGAGCGTGATGATGGCGATATAGTCGCCCCGCAGGCCCAGCGTCGGCGCGCCCAGCAGCACCCCGCCGATACCGGCAATGGCTGCCGCGATCCACAACAACAGCCAGAAATTCACATGGACGCCGATTTGATTGGAGGACAACAGCGCCGTGGCATACGCGCCAAAACCGAAGAAAGCCGCGTAGCCCAGATTCAGCAGACCGGCGTAGCCGACCACCACGTCCAACCCGATCGCCAGCACGATGTACACGCCGGCAAAAATGATCGAGGCGACCCAGCCCAACTGCGTGGCCTGATCGACAATGGGCAGGGCGATCAAGACTGCGGCGGCGACCAGATAGTTGATTCGGCGCGCTGTCCGAGGATTGGGTAAGTGCTGCACATAGGCCATGCCCGCCGCGCTCAAGACGCCCAGCACGACGCCCAGAATCGCCGCCGGGTAGGTCACCGCTGGCGGATGGCCGGTGACCACGGCGAGGTCGGCGATGCCCTGATCGAAGATGATGCCGCCGATACCGGTCAGGACGGACATGACCAACGCCGTGACGACGACCGCTTGCATCGAAAAAGCCGCCGGTTTGCCAGACCCCGATCGGCTGGTGAAGCCGATCAAGATGCCGCCAAACACCGCCAGCACCGTGATGGCCCAGCCGCCAAACATTATCGCCAGGAAACCGGACGCAAGACCGAGGAGCAGACCACGCTTAATGGACTTGTTCATGTCAGCACCTTTAGGCTTTCTGGCCCACGGCGGAACCCAACAGACCGTTCGGGCGGAAGATCAACACCAGCACCAGCACGGCAAACACCCAGGCCCGTGTCCAGGCTGGATTGAGCAGGCCATCACTCAATGAGGTCAAAATGCCGATCAGGAAGCCGCCCAGCATGGCTCCCGTCACATTGCCGATGCCGCCCAGCACTGCCGCGGTGAACGATCGCAAGCCGGCCTGGAAGCCCATCAACCACCACGCGGTATTGACGTAGAGGCCATTCAGCACCGCCGCCGCCCCGGCCAACGCGCCGCCGATGAAGAACGTGATACTGATGATGCGATCGATATTGATGCCCATGATCTTGGCCGCATCGGGATTTTCGGCGGTAGCGCGCATGGCTTTGCCCAGCCGTGTGCGCTGCACGAACAGGCGCAGCGCCACCATCAACAGAATGGCCGCCACCACGACGAAGATTTCTTTAGCGTAGATTTTCAGCGCCATCTCTTGTCCGGTGATCATTTGAACTACGTCGTGGCTGCCCAGCAAATCGGGGAAGGCCTTCTGCGCCGCGCCGCCGCTGGTGCCGAAATAGGGCTTAAGGAAGTCGATGTAGCCCTGGCCGGCCCAGACCTGGCCCAGGTTCTGCAAAATAAGCGACACGCCGATGGCGGAGATCAGCGGGGCCAAGCGCGGGGCGTTGCGTAACCGCCGATAGGCCGCCTTCTCGATCAGAGCGTTGAGTGCGCCGCCGAACAGCACCGCAACGATCAGGGAGAGAATGACGGCGATCAGGATGGCGCCCGGATCGCTCTTGTTGGTCGCGCCGAGGGCGGCGATGACCGTCAGTGCCGCAAACGTGCTCATCATGAACACATCGCCGTGCGCGAAGTTAATCAACTGGATGATGCCATACACCATGGTGTAACCCAGGGCGACGATGGCGAAGATGCCGCCATTGGCGATGCCGATCCACAAATAGCGCAGCACCAGTTCAGGGGTGTCGCGGAAGATCACTGCAATCCGGGCCACGTCAAAACCGGCCACCGGGCTGAGCAGCAGGAAGATATAAATTATTACAACAGCCAGCAGGACTTTCTTCAGGGTCTTCATTGGCGCGGTCCCCTTTGGGTTAGTGGATCAAGCGTGCAACCTGCTAATGGAGCAGTGGGGCAGCTTATCTTGCTGCCCCACTGAAGTTCAACCCCGTCAAACTGCGAAAGTTACTTGGCCGAGAACGTGCCGACGGCTTCGTACTTGCCGCCTTTGGCCTGATAACCCGTCATGTCGGTCAGGGTGGTGTCGCCGTTGGCGTCGAACGAGAACGTCCCCAAAGCGCCGCTGTAGTTCTTGATGCTCATCACGGCTTCGCGCACGGCCGCGCGGTTGGTGGGATCGCCACCGGCCTTGCAGACCGCCTCGATACCGGCGATCGTAACGCCAATCGCGTCGTAACCATAGACAGCGTACGGTTCATTGGTCGGGCCGTATTCCGCCGCGTAGTCCTTCAGGTATTGCTGACCGGCGGGCGGCAGCTTATCCACGGGGATACCGCCGACCGTCGCATACGCACCCTCGGCCACATCCGCGCCCGCACCGTCAATGAACGCTTGCGTCTGAGTGCCGTCCGGCCCCATCCACTTGACCTTGGTGTTGTCGCCCAGCGCGCCGACCTTGTCCTTCAACAGTTGGGCGGCGTTGTTATCGACCACCATACCGACGTAGATCATGTCGGGCTTCAAGGCGGCGATCTTGGTCATCAGCGCCTTGTAGTCGGCGGCCTTCGGATCGATTGATTCCTGACCGAGGACCTTGAGGCCGATCTTGGTCGCCGTCGCATTGAACACATCGGCCACACCCTTGCCGTACAGTTCGGCGTCGTCCAGGATGTAGACGCTGGTCACGCCCAGCTCCTTCGCCCAGTTCGCAGCCACGGCGCCCTGGATGTCGTCGGCGGCCACGACGCGCAC
>JAUQXD010001383.1 GCA_030834835.1 Thermoflexales bacterium
CATCTCGATTTTCTCTACACAGCCCAACCCCGGCGGCTGGCTTTTCGTGCGCAGACGGTAGCAGAATTCGAAGCGTGGCAAACCACCTTGCGATCGGAACTGTGGCACTTGCTGGGGCTGCACGGCCGATCGCATGTGCCGGGCGCGGCCGAGAAGCTGCAAGTCATCGAGCGTGAGACGTACATCGAAGAGAAGTACAGTTTGAATGTGGGCGAGCACACTCGCGCGCCATTGTACGTGCTGGTGCCCAGACAGCCACCGCCCTTCAAGCCGATACTGGTGTTTCACGGTCACGATGCCAGTGTCCAATCGATCCTGGGCAACTATCCCAATGCGGAATCGGCTCGCGAAAATCTGGCGACCGATAACAACTATGCTCAGGCGCTGGCGCAGGCGGGTTATCTGGTCTGCGCGATCGAACAACGCGGCCTGGGTGAACGTCTCACTCGCCAGACCGGTGAAGCGACCATACCGCGCTCGTGTCGCCACCTGGCCTTTGAGTATTTGATGCGCGGACGTACGCTGTTGGGCGAACGCTGCTGGGACGGCTTGTGCGCCATCGACTACGTGTGCAGCCGGCCCGATGTGCATCCTGATGTGTTGGGCTGCACGGGTCATTCGGGTGGCGGCTGCACCGCTTTGTGGCTGGCTGCGCTCGATGCGCGCATCACCACGACGGTCGTTTCCGGTTATTTCTGCTCGTTCAAAGATTCCGTGCTGGCGATGCCGCATTGCGAATGCAATTATGTGCCGGGCGTGCTGGATCTGGTCGAGATGGGCGATCTGGCGGCGTTGATCGCGCCTCGTCCGTTCTGCGTCGTGCACGGTGCGCGCGACTCGATTTTTCCGGTGCCGGCGACCGTGGCGCAGTTTGGCACGGTGAAGCGAGCCTATCAACTGCACGATCGAGTTGAGGCGTGTTCGCTGGCGATTCACGGCGGTGCGCACGCTTACGATCATCGGCTGAGTCAGGCGTGGTTCGCACAGTGGCTGTAGGGCAAGTTGCCAGCTTGTTCCACTTTTATTGTCGGAGGAGTGCATGAAAGTTGTGACCTTTGGTGAGATCATGCTGCGATTGGCGCCGCCGGGTTTTCAGCGGTTTACGCAGACCCGATCGTTTGACGTGCTCTACGGCGGCGGCGAAGCCAACGTCGCGGTCTCGCTGGCGAACTACGGCGACACTGCGGAGTTTGTAACTCGCTTGCCGAAGAATGAACTGGGCGACGCGTGTGTCGCATCATTGCGATCGTATGGCGTTCATACCGACTATGTCGTGCGCGGTGGTGATCGCCTCGGTATCTATTTCCTTGAAACTGGCGCAGCGCAGCGCGGCAGCAAAGTCATCTACGATCGCGCGGGATCGAGTTTCGCGACGATTCAACCGGGCATGGTGAATTGGCCCGCCGTGTTTGAAGGTGCGGACTGGTTTCACTGGACGGGCATCACTCCGGCGGTGTCGCAAGGCGCAGCCGAAGCCTGCCGCGAAGCAATTCAGGCGGCGAAACAACTGGGCCTCATCGTCTCGTGCGATTTGAACTATCGCGCCAAATTATGGAAGTGGGGCAAGTCCGCCGGTGAGGTGATGGGCGAACTCGTCGCCGCGTGTGATGTCGCAATCGGCAATGAAGAAGACGCCGACAAAGTTTTCGGCATCAAAGCGCCGGAAGCCGATGTGACCGCAGGCAAGGTCGAGGCTGATCATTATCGCGCGGTGTGTGACGAACTCGTCAAGCGTTTCCCGAACTTGAAGACGGTGGCGATTACGCTGCGTGGATCGTTGTCGGCCAGTCACAACACCTGGTCGGGCGTGCTGTGGTCGGCGGGCCAATTCTTTACCGCGCCGACGTACGACATCACGCCGATCGTCGATCGGGTGGGCGGCGGCGATGCATTCATGGGTGGACTCATCTACGGTCTGCGTAAATTCAGTGGTTATCCCGGCAAAGCGTTGAAATTCGCCGTAGCTGCCTCGTGTTTGAAGCACAGTATCATCGGCGATTTCAACGCGGTGAGCGTGGCCGAAGTGGAACAGCTGATGGCGGGCGACGCCTCCGGGCGCGTGTCACGGTAAAGCAGAAAAGATGCAGCTGGTTACGTTTGCTCATCAAGGTCAATCGCGTTTGGGCGCGCGCCTGGTGCATGACGGTCGCCGTTACGTGATCGATCTGCACGCGGCGCAGCCCGAAATTCCTGCGGAGATGATGGCGTTCTTGACTGCCGGCGAACGCGCACGGCAACTGGCACTGCAAACAGTAGCCGCTGCGCCCGATCGCGCTCTGCGGCCCGAAGACGAGGTCCGCTTGCTCGCGCCCGTGCTGCGACCCGGCAAGATCATTTGCCTGGGGCACAACTACTTCGATCATATGGGGCAGGGTCGTGAAGCGCCGCCGGAGCATCCGACGTTCTTCTGCAAGACGGTGAACACGATCATCGGCACTGGACAGGCGATCGTGCTGCCGAAGATCAGTGCGCAGGTGGATTATGAAGCGGAACTGGCGGTGGTCATCGGTCGATCGACGCGGTATGTGTCGGCGGCGCAGGCGCTGGAGCATGTAGCTGGCTACACGATTTTCAACGACGTGAGCGCGCGGGACATTCAAAAGCGATCAAGCCAGTGGATGCTGGGCAAGTCGTTTGATACCTTCGGTCCAATGGGACCCGCGCTCGTCACGCCGGATGAGATTCCCGATCCGCACACGCTGGAATTGTCGCTGACGCACAACGATCTGGAACGACAGCACACCAACACCCGCCACATGATCTTTTCCATCCCGATGTTGATCGCGTACCTGAGCGAGGTCATGACGCTGGAACCGGGCGATGTAATCTCGACCGGCACGCCGGCCAAGATCAACGGTGAGCCGGGTGTGCCGATGTTCATGAAACCGGGCGACACTATCAAGATTCGGATCGAACAGATCGGTGAGTTAATCAATCCGGTGGTCGCAGAAAATACTCAACCGTTATTGCGAGAGGGCAAAAACTTCGTTGATTAGTGTCATTCCGAGGAGCATGCTTCTGCGACGAGGAATCTCTGATCCGGCCAGCCACGCCACCTGCGGCGCGAGAGATTCCTCGCGCCGCTCGGAATGACACACACAAAAGATAAGTCTCTGAGACGCGGAAAGGAACAAACAACATGGCGCGATACATGCGTTTGGACGTGACGAATTCTTTGCTGGACATCGGCCTGGTGCCGTTGTTCTACCACGGCGAAGTTGAAACGGCGATCGAGATCGTCGCGGCGTGCGCGCGGGGCGGCGCGCGCGTGATCGAGTTTACCAATCGCGGTGAACTGGCCTATCCCGTTTTTGCGGAATTGATCAAGCACTTCGCCAAAGCGGAGCCGTCGATCGTGCTGGGCATCGGCTCGATCATGGATGCGCCGACGGCGGCCTTGTATCTGGCAAGCGGCGCGAACTTCATCGTAGGGCCAAGTTTCAATCCTGAGATCGCGCGGCTGTGCAATCGACGCAAAGTGCTCTATGTCCCCGGCACGGCCACCGAAACCGAGATCGCCAACGCTGAGGAATACGGCGCGGAGATTTGCAAAGTGTTCCCCGGCGACACGCTTGGCCCCGGTTTCATTAAAGCCGTGCTTGCGCCATGTCCGTGGCATCGCCTGCTGCCGACGGGCGGCGTGGATGCGACCGAAGCCAGCATCGGCGAATGGATCAAAGCGGGCGCGGCGGCCGTCGGGTTGGGCAGCAAACTCATCACGGCGCAGATGATCAAGGCTAAAGCGTTTGACGATCTGGCCGCAACAACCGCTCGATGTGCGGGCTGGGTGAAGGCCGCTCGCACTTCAAAGAAGTAAACAAACTCTACAGGTTTCAGTGGGAAACGCTCCCGGCGGATTGACACGCTTCGCGCGCTGGTCAAAGTCGATGGATTTGGCAATCCATCGGGAGCACCCATAATGGTTTCACTCAGGTCGAAAGAGCCGTTAACATTGCAGAAGGAGAATTGAAGATGAAATACCACGCGCTTTTAACCGCTAAACCGGGCCTGAATAAGCCCCCGCACAATGCCTGCCAGCTGCTTGATTTCAATCTGCTTAAGCTCGCTGCGGGCGAGACTTACGAAGCCGAGACGCCCGGCCGCGAGATACTGGCGGTGATCCTGGGTGGCAAGGCCACGTTTGACATCAACGGCCAGCGCTTCGAGAAAGTGGGCGGCCGGCCCAACGTGTTCGCGGGCAAGCCGCATTCGATTTACATTCCGGCCGATGCGAAGTTCAACATTCAAGCCGAAAGCGCCGTCGAAATCGCTTTGCCTAGTGCGCCCAGCGATGCCGCGATTGAACCGTACGTGATCGTGCCGTCGCAAGTAGCGACCGGCGTGTGGGGGGCGGCCAACTTCAAACGCAACTTCCATCAGATTCTGACGCTGG
>JAUQXD010000150.1 GCA_030834835.1 Thermoflexales bacterium
GCGATCGTAGTTGCGGCCCGCTGGACTCCCGGCCCGATCGAGATTCGCGGCGTCATGGCCGACGACGGCGGCTGGACACCGGGTACGATCACGGCACAGGTTGGTCAGCCGATCGATCTTCGGCTCACGTCCGACGATGTGGTGCATGGCTTTGCGATCGGGCAAAGCGATCGACCCACCGTCGATGTGATGCCGGGCAAGTGGACGACCACCACCTTGATCTTTGATCGACCCGGTAAATACACGTTTTACTGCACACGGTGGTGCGGGGCGAATCACTGGCGGATGCGGGGTACAATCGAAGTAACGGGGGATGAAGTCAACACAGCGGTTGCACCGGCACCGCTGTATGTGACGCTGAAACTCGATCTGGATGCGGCGCACCCGAGCGATGTTATACCTGCTGAGAAGCCTTCGGCTGCGCGCGGCGCGCAGTTAAACAGTGCGCCCGCGATTGCCGCCGATGCCTATCGGATGCAGAGTCCCGCGCAGGTGTGGCGTCAGTTACGCGAACGCGCTTCATCAAAGTCCTTGAGCGATCAGCAGGTGTGGGACTTAGTTGCGCTGATGTGGCAATCGAACACGACGCCCGAACGATTGGCTGAAGGAAGAAAATTGTACGCTGAAAACTGCGCGGCCTGTCACGGTGAAACAGGCAAGGGCGATGGCGTCATGGCCGGTTCATTGCAGACGGCGAACCCGTCGGATATGCCGGGGACACCTGACCCGGATGCAGGTGCCGGGGTGATCGGGCACGCCACCGTCACGCCGGTTGATTTCACCGACGCACGGAATATGCTCGGCGCGAATTCGGCTATTTTGCAGGGCAAAATCGTGCGCGGCGGCATGGGCACCGGCATGCCCTACTGGGGACCGATCTTCACCGAGGCGCAGACGTGGGTCCTGATTGATTACCTGTGGACCTTTCAGTTTGAGTAAAGAGGAGGATAACTTTGACAACGAAACCATCGAAGAAAGTGACGCCGAAAAATCAGCCGGGCTTTCCCATCTGGCTGCCGCTAATCATCGTGGCGGGCGTGGTGCTGATCGCGGTTGCGGTGTTGAGTAACAACAGCAGTTCACCCGCCGCGCCCACCACCGGCGGCGCACCCGCGTTGAACGTCGATAAAGACAGGTTCGACTTTGGCGATGTAAAGTTGGGACAAACGGTGCAAGTCTCGTTTGAAGTTGCCAATACGGGGGATGCGCCGCTGCGCTTCAAGGAGAAGCCTTATATCGAAGTCGCGGCGGGGTGTTGACCGCCGGTGCCGACCATCGGTACGATGGTCCTCATGCCCGGCCAGAAAACCACGCTGTCGATGTCGTTCATGATGCACGGTGATATGGGCGGCCCGCACGATTTCCGCGTACATCTGCTGACCAATGATCCCGCGCAACCGGAGAAAGTGCTGCAAGTGCTGTCCAACTGGCAATAAGCCAGGCACCTTGAACGATAGGCGGATCATCAGTGCTGATGAGTCCGCCCGCTGCCCCGGTCGGCGTCTGCCAACTGACAACCTGCGCGCGCAGGCGTGACATCTGCAAGTTGCCGCGCCGGTCATTTTCAAGTACACTCGCCGCATGGAGGTCGCCATGCGGCGTTTTCTGTTGCTCGTCATCTTGACTGGCCTGCTGACCGGCTGCGCTTCGTCGGTGTCGGTCATTCACCTCAACGATTTGCAGCCGCTGCCCGATCGGCCCGCGACCGATGTCGTGCCGCTGCGCGTGGCAGTGGGCGCGGTCACTTCGCCGCAAGGCACAGTCGATTCGTACGCGCCGCTGCTCGACTATCTCGAACGCAAACTCAATCGCCCCGTTGAACTGGTGCAGCGCCGCACTTATGCCGAAGTCAACGATCTGGTGGAGACCGGCTTTGTGGATGTGGCCTTTGTCTGCACCAGCGCCTACCTCATCGGTCAGCGCGACTTCAACATGCAGCTGCTCGCCGCGCCGGAAGTCGATGGCGAAACTGTGTATTACTCCGTGTTGATCGTGCCCGCGACGAGTGAGGCCCGCAGCATGGTCGATCTGCGTGGCAAAGCCTTTGCCTTCACCGATCCGATGTCGAATACCGGCCACAACTTCCCCAGGTATCTGGTCAAGCAGTTGGGCGAAACCGCCGAGTCATTTTTCTCGCGCACCTTCTTCACTTACAGCCATGACGATGCGATTCGCGCGGTGGCCTCCGGGCTGGCCGACGGCGCGGCGGTCGATAGTCTGGTGTACGATTACGCCATCGAGCGCGAACCTGAACTGGCGCAGCGCACCAGGATCATCTTTCGCTCTGAACCGTTCGGCATTCCGCCCGTCGTGTCGGGCCCACAAGCCCGACCGCAGATCGTGGCCGAGGTACGCGATCTGCTGATCGGGATGGCGGTCGATGCCGACGGGCAGCGCGTCTTGAGTGGCCTCAACATCGATCGCTTTGTCACCGTCGAAGATCGCATCTATGATTCGGCCCGCGAACTCGAAGCGCAGATCGCCCCAGTTCAATGAACCGCGAAAAGTTATTCGATAAGTTTTGGTCTATCGCCGGCGCGGTCAGCGTACGGACGAAGATTCTGGGCATGGCGCTGGCGCTCGTCGTGTTGCTGGGCGTAGGCGTCACGCTGCAAGTGCGCGCAACACTCGCTTACGTCATGGTGGAAAGTTTACGCGAGCAAAGCGTGTCCATCGCGCGCGATGTGGCGGCCCGCAGCGCCGACCCCATTTTGATCAACGATCTCTTTACGCTGCAACAACTGCTGCGCGACACGCAGGCCAACAATCCCGACGTGCGCTACGCCTTTGTGCTCGACACGCAGGGCCATGTCCTCGCCAGCACGTTTGCGCAAGGTTTTCCACGCGAACTGCTCGCTTCCAATTTGGTCACGCCCAATGAACATCACCGCCTGACTCAACTGACCACTGACGAAGGCGCAGTCTGGGATACCGCCGTTCCGATCTTCAACGGGCGGGCCGGGATCGCGCGCGTGGGCCTATCGGAAACGCGGCTGCAAGCCACGCTCAATTCGATCACGACGCAGTTGTTGTTGACGACGGTCGTCGTCTCG
Source organism: Thermoflexales bacterium (assembly GCA_030834835.1). Lineage (GTDB taxonomy): Bacteria > Chloroflexota > Anaerolineae > Fen-1058 > Fen-1058 > JAGOBP01. The sequence goes on from JAUQXD010000150.1 coordinate 3,054, forward strand.
GCGATTGGTATTCTGGCGGCCACCATCCTCACGATTATTCTCACGCGCCCGATCGTCTCACTCGTCCGCGCAGCGCAGGCGGTGGGCCGGGGCGATTTTTCGCAGCACGTTCAACGCTGGGCCGATGACGAGATCGGCGAATTGAGCGAGGCGTTCAACGCCATGACCGAGGGCCTGGGCCGCGCCGAGAAGGAACGCGTCGAACGCGAACAGCAGCGCGCCTACTACCTGTCGCAGATCATTGTGGCGCAGGAAGACGAACGCAAGCGCATCGCGCGCGAACTGCACGATGAGACAGGCCAAGCGTTGGCGTCGCTGATGGTGGGTTTGCGCAATGTCGAAGAAGCGCCCACCGACGACGAACTGCGCCACCGCCTGAACGATCTGCGCCAGATCACGGCGGACACGCTGGAAGACGTGCGGCAGATGTCGATCGATCTGCGGCCATCGGTGCTGGACGATCACGGGCTGGTGGTGGCCCTCACGCGGTATACTCAGGACTTCGGCGCGCGGCATCAGGTGCCGGTGGATTTTCAAACGGTGGGCCTCAACGGCGAACGGCTCTCGCCGCCGATCGAAACCGCGTTGTATCGCATCGTGCAAGAGGCGCTGACCAACGTCGCCAAATATGCGAGTGCGCGACACATCAGCGTGCTGCTGGAAAAACGGCCCGAGCAGATCAGCGCGATCGTCGAAGATGACGGGCGCGGCTTTGACGTCGAGTCGGCGTTGTCGTCGGCCGCCTCGAATCGACGGCTGGGGCTGTATGGCATGCACGAACGGGCGGCGTTGTGCAGCGGCACGGTCACGATCGAATCGCGGGCGGGTGGCGGCACGAGCGTGTTTGTGAGAATTCCGATGACGAGTGAAAAGTGATGAGTACCGCGTCATGCCCGAATGCTTCTATCGGGCATCCATGCGACGATTAGCGATATGTGCTGACTGACGTAGTGGATTCCCGCTAGAAGCGTGCGGGAATGACTTGACCCACGCGCTAATTTCATGACATTGAGTGACAAGTAATGAGTAACCAGATTACGGTTCTTTTGGCTGACGATCACGCGGTGATGCGATCAGGCTTGCGCTTGCTGATCGACAATCAAGCGGATATGCACGTGGTGGGCGAAGCGGGCGATGGTCTGCAGGCGATCGATCAGGCAGCGGCACTGCAACCCGACGTAGTCCTGCTCGATCTGACAATGCCGAAGATCGACGGCCTGACCAGCTTGAAGCAGATCCGCGAACGCGCGCCGCACACGCGTGTGCTGATCTTGACGATGCACGCCGACGAACAGTACTTGCGTGAAGCGTTGAGTCGCGGGGCCGCCGGCTATGTGGTGAAGCAGGCCGCCGATCAGGAAGTACTGTCGGCCATCCGTGCCGTGATGCGGGGCGAGCTGTACATCCATCCGTCGATGACGAAGGCGCTGCTCGGCGATCTCGTAAAAGAGCCGGGATCAATCGGGCCGCGTGAACCGATCGAGTTATTGAGCGACCGCGAACTGCACGTCATCCGGCAAGTCGCGCGCGGTTATACCAATCAAGAAGTCGCCGAGAAGTTATCGCTCAGCGTGAAGACCGTCGAGACCTATCGCGCGCGGGCGATGGAGAAGTTGAGCCTGACCAGCCGCGCGGCATTGGTCCGCTATGCCATGGAGCAAGGTTGGTTGAACGAATAGATTGTCAGGCTTTCCCCGACAGACGACCTCAAAGTAACTGGTTTTCCCCGACAGGCCGCGCCGTTTCAGCGGGTTTTCCCTGCTACAAATCCACCTCGATCTGACATAGACTACCCTCCAGAGTTGATACCTCAAGGAGGGAATCGCTATGAGTGATGCACCGCAGAAGCAGGATGTGCTGGTGCGCATGCAAGCCGATCTCAAGCGCGCGTTGGACAAACCCAGGAATCAACGCCGCTGGGTGATGGTGCTTGATCTGCGCAAGTGCGTGGGCTGCCACGCCTGCACGATCTCGTGTGTGGCCGAGAACAAACTGCCGCCCGGAGTCGTGTATCGCCCGGTGTTGGAAGACGAGATTGGCACGTACCCCAATGTGACCCGCCGCTTCATCCCCCGCCCGTGCATGCAGTGCGACAATCCGCCCTGCACCGATGTGTGTCCGGTGAATGCCACGTACAAGAATGACGACGGCGTGGTGATGGTCGATTACAACCAGTGCATCGGCTGCCGCTATTGTGTCACGGCCTGCCCCTATGGCGCGCGCACCTTCGACTTTGGCGATACCTATACCAAAGGCACGCCCGAAGCCGCCGGGCTGATCGTGGGGCAATCCACCGCCGACGACTACGAGCGCGCCGCGAGCTTCGAGTATGGCGAAGCGCACACGCGCACCAGCGGCGAAGAGTCGCCCATTGGTAATGTGCGCAAGTGTCACTTCTGCCTGCATCGGTTGGCCGTGGGCATGCTGCCGTCCTGCACGACCACGTGCATCGGACGTGCGACCTATTTCGGCGATGCCAATGACCCCGACAGCGTCGTGTCGGAATTGATCGCCAGCCCCAACGTAATGCGGCTTAAAGAAGAGTTGGGCACCGAGCCGCGCGTCTACTATCTACTCTAGGAGGATTGCGATGACACTCAAGAAAGTGGTGTATGCCGTCTGCATCCTCGCTCTGCTGTTTGGCGCGTGGGGTGTGTTTGTTCGATT
>JAUQXD010001384.1 GCA_030834835.1 Thermoflexales bacterium
CCCATGGTGTACATCGTCCCGACGCTGCCGGCGCGCGAACAGATATTGGCCGAATGGATGGATGTGCCGAGTGCATTCCACAGCCGCTGCCCCACACCCGCTTCGCCTTGAAGAAAGCCCAGGCTGCCGGTTCCGACATACGGCCAGATGGCTTCGCCGCCGTGCTGCGCGATGATGCTCTGCAATCGGTCGGCTATCTCCGCAAAGGCCTCAGCCCACGTGATCCGCTCGAATCGCCCTTCACCCTTGCGGCCGATCCGCCGCAGCGGGTAGAGTAATCGATCGGGCGCAGAGACGTGATCGAGATACTTGTTCAGCTTGACGCACAGACTGCCGCGCGTGTACGGATGATCTTTGGTGCCGCGCAGATCGATCGCGCGACCAGCCTTGACGGTCACTTCCCAACTGCACGTGTCGGGACAGTCCAGCGGGCATGCGCCGCGCACGACTTTCTCAGGCAAGATGCTTAACTGATCACTCATCGTTGGCTCCACTAATCCGATTGGGTCTGATCGTACCAGAACGCGCCCGGGTAATCCTCGGCCACCTGTTTCCGCTTGCCGCTCCACTGCTCGATCTCGATGCGATACACGGCGGTGCGCGCCAATTCCGCCGGCTGGATCGCGCGATAATCCTGGCCGTACTTCAGGTGCGCAAAGTATTTTTCCAGCAGCAGTTGCAGCGCGCGGGTGGCTTCCGCTTCGTCGGCGACAATCGCCGCGCGGCCAAACACGACGACGCTGGCGAATTCGCTGCCCATGCCGAACGCCGTCGGCGCAGGCAGTTGTCGGCCCATCTCACTGACGCTAAAACAGACGGCGGCGTTAGCCTCGACGTCGGTGCGCGTGCGGCCGGCCGGCGCGGCGTGCATGTAGATCACGTTGGTGGTTTCATCGAACACAAAATGACGCGACGTGATATACGGCTGCCCGGCGTTGGCGGTCGCCAGAATACCGATGGCCGCCCGGTGCAGCATGGCGCGAATCCACGCCTCATCTTCGACGGCGCGGTCTTTGCGTTTGACTTGAGCAATTGGAATGGTTTTCATGCGATCAAATGTAACCCAGGAATGGCCCTGGCACAAGGGCCAGTGTACGCGGAGCGGCGGGCCGCTTTGGCTTTGCCATCGGTTAGAAACCGACGGCTGATAATGGGAAGTCGGCTTGAAGCCGACTTGATGGTCGTAGCCGGGAAACGCTATGGCTTGCCCTGCTACATGAAGAGTGATATAAAGGGCGTCGCAACTGCTTCATCAAATCCTTCTGGAAACAACCCGACACACCTCATGCGAAACTCAACTATCCTTATTGCCTGCCTTGCGTTGCTCATTGTTTCGGCCTGTTCATCATCTTCCAACATCACACCAGTTCCTCTGACGACACCCACGCCGCGTTGCAAAGACGATGTTTGCATTCAACAGGCCATAACGTATGCCGATGATACGAATGGCCTGATGGTGCTTTTTGTATTGACCGATCAAACCGGCAAAGTCAGTGCCACCCATCCGCCTCTATTTATGCAAGATTGGCTCACCTTAGGGGTATATCGTCTTGAGGCCGATCAGACTGAAAAAACGATGATTGAACTGCTGCAGCCCAGCGACCAATACTATTGCGATGTCAGCACCAATTACAAATGGGCCAGGGGGCAAATAGTGGCCACATGCACCGCCTCGATGCCACCAGGCAGTCTCGCTGTGAAACTCCAAACCGGCGACCACCTCAGGATCAAGCTGACCGAGTTTGATTTTGAGCAAGTGGTCGAAGTGAATAGACCGATGCCGACTGCCGCCACTCAAAGCGGCACACGCCTACTATTGGCCGCCGACTGCTCTGGCACGTCGTCTGCGTCTGAAGTGGCTGCGCGGTTAAAGCAAACGGCCCAGATAATCTGGTATCGACTGAGCAGTTATCAGAATGGCGGGCTATTTGGTGCCGGTGTTGGCAGTCCATCCGTTCAGATCAAAGATTGCGTGATCGAAGTTGAGTTGCCAGCCGTCAGTGATCCGACACTCTATATTGATTTGATTCAACCGATCGGCCATTTTGAATTGATCGACGCCGGCCAAGACAGTTACGCCATAGGCGACGTCATCCGCACGACCGGCAATCCCTTGCCCACCCTGCCTTCGAACACGCTCCAATTGGTTATTCCAGCCACCGTGTACGAGGTTGTGGCAATCGGGGCTGATCTCGATCTCACCCACCTGGGCATCATCAATGCTGGTCGTAATCAAGCACCGCAACTTTCGTTTGGCTTTACGGGCACAGCGGCTCAGAAAATCGCCCAGGTGACCGCAGCCAGTGCAAACGGTAGTCTGACCTATCACATTTGCCTGGTGCTGGATAACGTTGTTCAAACCTGTCCCGCGATTCGCGAGCCGTTAACTGATGGCCGCGGTGTCGTCCAGTTTGATGACTATACCACGGCGAATCGGCTGGCCAGCCTGCTGCGCTTTGGCGAACTGCCGCTGGGACTGCACGTAGTTAAGACAGAGACAATTCGTTAGCTGCCTGTCGCAACGAGAGACAACTCCGCACGATCGCTTAAATACGATCAAATCTCTTCCGCCATCCCCGATCGCTGACCCCTGGCAATCGGGGACGATGTATTTTCCCCGTCATTGGTTTTTAGTTGGCGCACCGTAGCGTTCCCTTGACCAATCGAGCGACGCAAACCCCTCGAAATTAGGACAAACCTCATACCGGAAATCAGTTGACTAATTTCAACGATACATGATACCCTAATTACGCCTCTTACTCGCACATTCCGGCCTTATGGCACCCACCCTATCTCACCCAAAGGATGATTAACGATGGCATCGAAACGGCTCGTGTTGAACCTGGTCGTGGCTCTGGCTGTGCTGGTCGGACTTGTCCCGTTTGCGGCACCGATGCAATTGGCGCATGCCGCCGCACCCACCGACGTTTTCTTTTCAGAATACATTGAAGGCTCCAGCAACAACAAAGCCCTTGAGATTTACAACGGCACTGGCGCGGCCATCGATTTGGCGGCGGGCGGCTATAACGTGCAGATGTTTTTCAATGGCAATCCCGTGTCCACCCTGACCATCAACCTGACGGGCACGGTGGCTGATGGGGATGTGTATGTGTTGGCGCAGTCTGCGGCCAACGCGACTATTCTGGCGCAAGCCGATCAGACCAATGGCTCGGGCTGGTTCAACGGCGACGATGCGGTCGTGCTCCGCAAAGGCACTACCGTCATCGACGTCATC
>JAUQXD010001385.1 GCA_030834835.1 Thermoflexales bacterium
GCTCTTCTTCCCCGCACCGATCTGTCCGCCCTTGAACACGTCGAACAATCGCACACTCTTCAACAAACCGCCCACGTTTTCGATCACAGCCTGCACCTCAGCCGCGTTGATCTTCTCGTCCACGATCATCGCCAGGTCTTCAGTCACCGCCGGGAAGCGCGGTACATCGCTGATGCGGCTGACGATTGGCGCGCAGGCGGCCAACGCCTCGATGTCGAGTTCGGCGGCCAGCACAGGTTGATCGGGCAGATCGAACGCCTCGCGCACCAGCGGATGGATCTGGCCCAACAACCCGATCGGTCTGTCGCCGACGATCACGCGCGCCGTGCGGCCCGGATAATACGTCGGATGCTGCGCTGCTTCATACTTCGCGCCGCTGATGTTCAAACCGGCCAACAACGATTCGATCACGCCCTTGATATCGTAGAAGTCGATTGGCTTCCGATCTCCGCCCAGCCACGACTCGGCTTCACGTGGCCCGCTCATCACAAGCGTCAAACGGCGCGGCTCGTCGGGCAGCGGCCCATCTTCCGCAGCCAGATAGACCTTGTTTAACTCAAACAGCGCTAGATGCTCGTGATGGTGAATGTTGTTACGCGCCACGTCCAGCAAACTCGCCAGCAGCGTATGCCGCAAGTGCGTGCGCTCCGAACTGATGGGGTTTGCCACGCCGACGTACGGCCGATCGTCGGGGCGTTCGCCGGGCAGCAGCTTCGCTTCCAGTTGGGGCGTCGTCATCGAATACGTAATCGCTTCGAACAAACCGGCTTCAACCAGCAGATCGCGCACGTGCTCTTCGAATTCCAGCGCCGGATTGCCGCGCTGCGGCGGCATCTCATCGTCCATGCCCGTGCGCGGAATGCGATCGTAGCCGTGGATGCGGGCGATCTCTTCCAGCAGATCGTGCGGGCCGGTGATGTCAGTTCGATGATCAGGTGCTGTAACCGCAAGTTCGTGTTGCGTCCCAAAGGGAGGCTTCGCACTGTTGCGTGTTACCTGAAATTCGAGCGTGGTGAGAATGCGCTCGATTTCTTCGATAGGCACGTCGAAGCCCAGGCCGCGTTTAACTTCGGCCAACGTCAGCGTGACGGTCGCGGCTTCGGGCTGGCGCGCGTAGTTATCCACCACGCCGGAATCGATCGTGCCGCCGCCGAGTTGTTGAATCAGGTTAGCCGAGCGGATGTTGCCACGCAGCGCCATCGCCGGATGGATGCCGCGCCCGAAGCGTGAGGCCGCTTCGCTGGGCAGCTTCATCTGCTGCGTGGTCTTGCGAATGTTGATGAAGTTGAAGTTGGCGGCTTCGATCAATACATTCGTGGTGGTGTCATCGACCTCGGTTTCAAGGCCGCCCATCACGCCGGCCACACCCACCGGCCCCACACTGTCGCAGATCATCAGGTTGTCGGGGTTTAATTCACGATCGACATTATCAAGCGTGGTCATGCGCTCGCCCGCTTTCGCTCGCCTTACTATGATCGTGGGGCACTCATCCCCATGAGCGACTGCTCGTTTCACCAGCTTATCGTAATCGAAGGTGTGAATGGGCTGGCCGATGTCGAACATGACGTAGTTGCTCACATCGACGATGTTGCTGATGGGGCGTTGACCAGCCAAGCGCAAACGGCGTTGAATCCAATAAGGTGACGGGCCGACCTTCACGCCGCGCACAATCGTCGCCGTGAAGCGCGCACACAGATCGGGATCGAGGATTTGCACTTCGACGCCGTCGGCCACACTCGGGCCAGTGCCATTCAGATCATACGTCGGCTGCTTCAACGTCTGCCCTGTCAACGCGGCCACTTCGCGCGCCACACCCAGAATCGACGCGGCTCGCGCGATGTTGGGCAGGATCGAAATATCAAGAACGGCATCGCCCAGATAATCGGCAGCGAGCACGCCCACGGGCGCGTCGTCGTCGAGAATGATGATGCCCTCGTGCTCGTCGCTGAGGCCCAGTTCCTTTTCCGAGCACACCATCGAATCGCTCTTGACGCCGCGCAATTTGGCTGGCTTCAACGTCATCAACACCTGGCCTGGTTGATGGCCGTCGTACAGCACCGAGCCTTCTCTGGCGAAGACGACCTTTGGTCCGTTCGCAAGTTTGCCTGCGCCCTTCAGATGAAAAATATTAGGCGCACCTGTGACGACTTGATGCAGCGCCTCGCCACCGAAGTCGATGTCGGCCAGCACCAGCCGATCGGCGTTGGGGTGTGCGCGCACTTCGACGATCTGCGCCGTCACGATCTTCGATCGATCCCAGACCAACTCCGCGCCGGGGATGCCGTAATACTCGATGTGCTCCACTTCCATCCCGGCCAGCGTCAGCCGTTGGGCCAGGTCCTCGATCGGGATGGTGAGATCAACGTAGTCTTTGAGCCAGCTAATGGGTACTTTCATTTTGAATCTCCTGTTTGCTCGCACGCGCACGATGGTTTTCAATTTGCCAGGCCAGAACACCAACCGTTAGCAACAACAGTGTTCCCAAACTGATTGCTGCACCTATCACAACACTACCGGGCATGAAGGACAATTCGATCTGATGCGCGCCCGGTGGCAGCGGTATCGCCCGCAAAATGTAATCTGCGCGATAAATGTTGGTCGGGACACCATCCACAGTCGCATGCCAACCGGGATAAAACATCTCACTGAGAACCAACCAGCCCGAACGCTGCATGTGCGCGGTCAAAAACAAATGCGTATTCGCATACTGATCAATATTGACCGTACCGGCCGGATTGGAATCCACACTGCCCAACGACTCAAGCGGCGCCTGTTCAAGAAGCACTGTCTGGAGCGGGTTGAAATCGGGCATAGTCAAACGATCTAAGATCGCCTGATCATCGTTTATCACGATCGCCTGTGCACTAATCCACGCCCGCGGCAATGGTTGAGTGCGCATATAGACGCGCATCCCATCTTTTGAAATCAGTTGCCAGCCGTCCACTTTCGGTTTGTCCAGCGTGATGGCATATTTGACGTTCAACAAATCGACCAGCGGAGAATCGAAATGACTCGGCGAAAGAAAATTGGACTCGGCAACAGGCGGGCCGCTCTGATCAATCGCGTTCACATAGTCCAAATAGCGGCGCTGATATTGCGAATCATAGCCGCCAACATCCTGCAAACCATATATCGATGGCAAATCAGGTTTGAAGGGCCAGTCGGCCCAATCACGTCGCGTCGTCATCACTCTGAATAGATCTTGATCTTGCATCATCGCTGTGATCGCTGGCGTAGTTGGATAGTAGTATTGAGTTGAAATTGGACGCTGGTAGGCCGCCCCGACCGGCCACAGGTCAATTAAAGTCAGAATACAGATGCCCACTAACAGGCTGTGACCCCGTGGTTTCCAGATGATACCAGCTAGCAGTGCTGCCGCTGCCAGAATCAACCACACAATAAATACACCCTCCTGGGTTTGCACAAAGGTCAA
>JAUQXD010001386.1 GCA_030834835.1 Thermoflexales bacterium
TTTTGATGCCGCTCGTAACGGCGCGGTTATTTATTGCATTTCTCCGCAGGGCGGCGATCAGATGATGATGATGATGATGATGATGATGAAAGCGAAGTGGAATGAGAGACTTCATCAACTGATCTGGCGCAAAAATTCGCCCACATTTTCTATGGGTAGGCTTGATTATCAATACCAGCACGAGCCTGTTTTATACACATGGAAGGGAACGAACCACGGCTATTACGGCGAAGTTGGTCGAAGCATCATAGACTGTGATAGGCCGTCTGCATCTAAGTTGCATCCGACAATGAAACCCGTCGAGTTGTTTGAGATATTTATCAGGAATAGTTCAAGACGTGATGAGGCTGTTTATGAACCATTCGCGGGTAGCGGTACGACTATCGTCGCCTGCCAAAACCTACAGCGCAAGTGCCGTGCTATAGAAATATCGCCAAACTATTGCGCCGTGATTCTTGAGCGCATGGCGACGGCGTTTCCAGGTATCGAGATTGAGCGGATAGAATGACAGAAGAGACTGTACCCACGGATAGCGGGAATTTAGCGGGTGTTGAACCGTACAGGGTAGGCTACAAGAAGCCGCCCAAAGATACGCAGTTCGGCGGGCCGCGTGCGCCTGCGCGTGGCAAGAAGCCAAAGTCATTCGACCAACTGCGCGCCCTCGCTCAGAAGATCAGCCACGAGCCGATCGCGGATGCGTCGCAGATCACCGTAGCCGAGGCGATCCTGCGCACGATGGCGAAAGAGAACCCGGCGCGGTTTGTCGAAATCGCGTTCGGCAAAGTGCCGGACAGGGTAGAGTCAATCAATCTTGACGTGTCGAATCTTGACGACGAACAACTGGCGAGGGTAGCACGTGGCGATGACTTACGCTCCATCATTGCAACTTCGGGCGCAAGCCGAGATCGAAAGACGGAAGCGGAAGCGAGCGGCGGCGCCGTTAACGATCAATGAGCACTGGCACTCCATTGCCCGCCCGTCACAACTTGCGCCGGCTGATAGCGACTGGCTGATCTGGATTCTCAAAGGCGGTCGCGGATCGGGCAAGACAGTATCTGGCGCTGAGTGGATATGGGAACAATCATTCAAGTATCCCTATGTCGGCATTGCGGCGGCGACGTTTGGAGATGGGCGCGACTATTGCATTGAAGGCGAATCGGGTATAAAGTCATTGCATCCTGATTTGCAATTCAACCGTTCGATGGGCGAGATGGTTTTCCCATCGGGTTGCAAGGGAAAGTTATTCAGCGGTGAAGAGCCAGAGCGGGCACGCGGTCCGAACCTGTACGCGCTATGGGCAGATGAGTTTTGTTCGTGGAAGTACCAGAAGGCGACGTGGGATATGTTGATGTTCTCACTGCGCAAGGGCGCGAGTCAGACCTGTATCACGACCACGCCAAAGCCGTCGAAGTTGTGGCGCGAGATTCAAGCCAGAGACACATCGCGCGTGATCAAGATGCGGACGTATGACAACATTGCCAACCTGTCACGCGCATACATTGAGAACATTATCAAGCCCTACGAGGGCACGACGCTGGGGCGGCAAGAGTTAGACGCCGAGGACCTGGACAATGTTGACGGCGCATTGTGGACGCATGAACTAATCGAAAAGTACCGCTGGCCGTCCGACAAGCCGTTGCCGAACTTCACGACTGTATTGATTCCAATTGACCCAGCGGCAACCAGCAAGGACACCAGCGACGAGGCGGGCATCATTCCAGTGGCAAAAGCGCCGTGCAACTGCAAAGGTGAAACACAATTACATGCCTTCGTGCTGGCTGATTACACATTGCGCGGAACGCCGGATCAATGGGCGGGCGCGGCGATTAACGCGATGAAGCAACATCACGGCGATGCGATCATCGGTGAAGCCAATAACGGCGGTGAGATGGTGAGCACCATCATTCGTTATGCCGCTGCTGAACGTAAGATGTCAATCCCATGTCGATTGGTCTGGGCGTCGGATGGCAAGCAGACGCGAGCGACACCGATTCAAATGTTGTACGAACAGGGCAAGGTTCATCACGTCGGCAATGTGCCATTGCTTGAAGATGAGATGACGACGTGGATACCCGGCGTTGGCCGCAGCCCGAATCGAATCGACTCGCTGGTATGGGGTATAACGGAATTGAGATTGCAGTCCGGTTCGTTTTTCAAGTAACAATCAAAGGAGTTACATGGCCGTTCTAAATCCTCTAACACTCGGACAGAAAGATGCGGCGAATAGCCTGCCGGTGGTGTTTGCAAGCGATCAAACTTTGCCAGTCGAAGATGTGACGCCAACCGCGCTTCTTGACGGCACTCAAGCGGGTGCGGCTGTCGCCGCTGCTCTGAACGGCGGAACGTCTCAACCGTGTTCGTTCTTGCTCGTTCAAAACGCGCCGACAAGTGCCGGGAATTTATTGGTTGGCAATGCCACCTCTCAATCGTTTGTGCTCATTCCGGGCAATGCAGAGAGTATGGCTATTGATGACGTGAACAAGGTCTACATCAAACTAGCGTCGGAGTCGGACGCAACGGCCAACTGGCACGCGATTTAGCGTCTCTTGTCCGTAAGGATACAACATCCATGCTCAATCGCATTGCGACACGCAAGGTATCGATCAGGCGCATCCTGTTGACGCTGTTCAGTCTGCCGTTCGTCGTGCTGGGCTTTGTGACCGGCCTGCTGGCGGTAGTGATTCGCTTTGCGATCAGCGCGTTTATCGAGGGCTATCACATCGCGGAAGGGGTGATCAATGCTGATCGATAATGTGATCAAGCGGTCGCAGTCGTTGTCGCTCACAACGCGCGCGCCGTTACCAGTGATGAGGCGCAAGCAAGCGCCCTTCATCTGGCCGGCGTTCAGGGCCGGGGCTGCGCAGTGGCAGATAACTGACTTCGGATCATACGTTGCGGACGGTTTCAACCTCAACACACTGATCTATTCCGCGATCATGTATAAGGTTCGCAGTGCCTATTATGCGCCGTTGCGAGCCTACACTGGCGACCCGGATCACCCCGAACCGTTGCCGCTTGATCATCCACTATCGGCACTATGCAAGCGCCCGAACTCTTATCAGGATAGCGCTGAGTTTATGGGCCTGAACACGGTGTATCTCAACGTGTCTGGTAATTCGTTCGTGATGCTGGACAGGCCGCGTCGTGGCGCATTGCCGACTGCGCTGTATCCCTTGCGCCCCGATCGGGTGTTTATCATTCCGGGTGATGACAAGCGCTCATTGAAGGGTTATCTCTATGTACCAGAAGGACAGGCGATCTACAACGGCACGCCAATACTGCCCGAAGACATGATGCATGTG
>JAUQXD010001387.1 GCA_030834835.1 Thermoflexales bacterium
TTCCACATCCGATCGGACGCACGCTTCCACAACGGCAAGCCGGTGACGGCGCAAGACGTGGTGTATTCGTGGGAACGCGCCGCCGATCCGAAGACGAATTCCGACACGGTGTTGACCTATCTGGGCGACATCGTCGGCGTGAAAGATCGATATGAGGGCAACGCAGAGCGCATCAGCGGCCTGAAGATTATCGACGCGCAAACGCTGCAAGTGACGATCGATGCGCCGAAGCCGTATTTCCTGCTGAAATTGACGTACCCGGTCGCCTTTGTGGTCGATCGGCAAAACGTGGAAGCCGACGAAGAGTGGTGGCGATCACCCAACGGCACCGGGCCTTATCGGCTGGCGCGCTGGGAGAGTTTCAAATCAATCCTGTACGAGCGCAACGACGATTATTATCTGGCGCCGCCGCAAATTGCCAACGTCATCGTCAAGTTGTTTTCGGGCGTGGGCATTCGCCTGTATGAAAACGGCGAGATCGATGTCACGGGCGTGGGCCTCAGCGATGTGCCGCGCTTCGAAGATCCAAAAGAGCCGCTGCACGATCAATTGCTCAGCGGCGTCAGCCTGTGCACAGGCATGATCATCTTCGACGTGACACAGCCACCCTTTGACGATCCGAAAGTGCGGCAGGCCTTTACGCTGGCGTTCGATCGCGAGAAATACATCGACGTGGTGTTGAGCAGCATCGCCCTGCCCGCGATCGGGCCGTACCCGCCGGGCCTGCCCGGTTACGATGCCGATCTGGCTGGCCTGCCGTACGATCCGGCGCGCGCGCGTCAGCTGCTCAACGAATCCAAATACGCCGGCAATTTGCCGCCCATCATCTACACCGACGCCGGCAGCGGCAGTGACATCGGCGGCGACGTGGCCGCACTGGCGCAGATGTGGCAGCAAAATCTGGACATCACCATCACGGTTGAGAACCTGGAGCCGGACAAGTACAGCGATCTCGTGCATGCCGGACAGCACGGACAGATTTTCAGCGGCGGCTGGTGCGCCGATTATCCTGATCCCGAGAACTTTGCCGACGCGCTGTTCCACACCGGCGCACAGCAGAATCAGGGCAACTACAGTAATCCTGAGGTGGATAAGATTCTGGAAGAAGCCCGCGTGGAACAGGACACTTCCAAACGCATGCAGTTGTATCAGCAAGCCCAGCAGATTATCGTGGCCGATGCGCCCGTGCTGTTCACCACGCATGGCCTGTCCTATGTGCTGGTCAAGCCGTATCTGCAAGGCTATGTGCTCACGCCCATTGACATTGCCTTGCAGCGCTACCTGTCGATCGATGCGAGCAAGATGAAGTGAAGGGTCGTGAAACGCTTGACCAATCCCTTTATCGCTGGTAAAATCTGGCCGCTAACCGCCCCCGTCGTCTAGTGGACCAGGACGCGGCCCTTTCAAGGCCAAAACGCGGATTCGAATTCCGCCGGGGGCACACTTCGACGGGAACCGTTCAGCGTGTTCCCGTTTTGCATTTTGAGTAGACAAGTAGATAAGGAAACAAGGTACTTCGACTTGTCTACTATTCTGGAGCAAACCATGTCCGGGAAATACTTCGAAGACCTGGCAGTGGGTCAACGCTTCCAACATCCGCGCGGGCGCACCATCACCGAACTGGACAATGTGATCTTCTCCTCGTTGACGATGAACACGCAGCCGCTGCACGTCGATGAAGAATTCGCCAAAAACACGGTCTTTGGTCAGCGCCTCGTCAACGGCATCTTCACGCTGGGTCTGGTTGTCGGCCTCAGCG
>JAUQXD010001388.1 GCA_030834835.1 Thermoflexales bacterium
ATTCAATCTACGCGATCAATCCAGAGACCGGCGCAGTCCGCACCGTCGCGGCTACCTTACCCGCCGGTCGTAACAACGCCACTGCCGTTTATCTCGATCACCTCAACAAGATCGTCATCCTCGGCGGCTGGTATTACAACCCGGCCGAGCAATACGCCGATTCCGTTTACGTGTTTGATGTCGCCAGCGAAACGATCTCGACCGCCTCGTTCACCTTGCCGCAACCGGGCTATGGTTTAGCGGCGGCCTATTCGCCGTTGACGCAGAAGGTCTACTACTTAGGCGGCTCTACCGGCGCAGTCCTCGTAGATACCGGCTACGAACTCACGTTGAATGCGGACAATAGCGGCGCAATTACACCCCTTACCGCGAAGTTGCCTGTAGCCGATGCCGGCGGCGTGGCCGTTGAAGATCCGATTTCGCATTTGATCTACATCGTCAACGGCGTGAATGATGCCAATGTCGTCGCCTTTGATCCAACGTCGAACGAACTGTGGCGCACCCCGATCGAACTGCCGCGCGACGATGGCGGCAACTTGCTCATCCGCCCGTATTCCAGCGTGATCTACACGCCGCGCCAACGTCATGCGCTGGTCATCGGCGGCGGCTATTACAACACGAGCGGCAGCAACAACGTGTGGCGTGTACCGCTGGGCGACGGGCCGAGCGTGCCGATCGGGCATTGGGATTTCGTCAATTCGTTTATCGGCAATCTGGATTACATGAGCAGCAGTTACTGGCGCGTGGCGATGGGCCGAAAGAGCGGCACCGTTCAGTATTATGATACCGATCGTGGTGTACGTTATCCGGGTGCGCTGAATGCAACGGGGATCGGCGGCATGGTGATCGATCCGAGCGACGGCACAACGTGGTTTACGACTTGGAATGGCAACACCGTCAACTTGAAGCGCGACACGGGCAGTACCATCGAAACGCGCTACACCGAGACGCGCCCGCAGCCGGTGTCGTCGGCTATGACGCCGGATGCTGTGATGCCGTACAACGACACCACGTCGTTCTTCGGCAACGGCTACAACTTGAAGTGGCAGAACGTCAACGATTATATTCTGCACACGTGGCACGATAGTTTTGTGGCGCAGGGCACGGCCAGCAATTGGGAGTGGACGCATCTGCCCGCCATCGCGCATCGCAACTTTAGCGAGGCGTGGGCCATCGTCGAGCCGTGGTATACGTCCATCGGCCGGCCGGAAGGCGGCAATGCGCCCACCGCCGGGCCGGTACCCACCCGCCCACAGCTGGGCCGCCTGTCTTACGAATACTACGGCACGAACTACAGCCAGAACCTGTACGGCTTTCCGTGTGGCACGGGCCTGTGGGCCAACGATCTGGTGTTTGGCCTCAACGGCGATTGGTGGATCGGCGGCGAGGGCGGCGTGTGCCGCTATTCCAACCTCTATCCACCCTCGGCGGGCTGGGGCGGCAATCTCTTCGCGCCCACCATCGGCAACAACGTCGTGAAATTGTCGGTCGATGGCGACGGTCGCATCTGGGCCGCGTTGATGCCGGATGCGGGCGGCAACGGCGGCGGCTTGAGCGCATACGAAGTGATCGGCCCGGCGAACACGTTGGGTACCGTGCGCACGCAAGATTGGAACTGGCTCACCGCCCCGATCGGCACTCTCACGTCGGTAGCCAACGGCTGGAACAGCGGTATTCGCGCACTGACGGCCAATGGCGAGCGCGTGTGGATGGCACTGAACACTGATGTGAACAATGGTCCGCTGGCGATGTACTCACCGCGCTGGCAGCAACTCACGGGCTTGAACGAAGGCTCGTTGTGGGGCGCGCGGCGGGTGTTCCTCGCACGCGGACGAGCGTTCATCGCGACGAGCGGCGATCGCCTGGTCACGCTGCAACCCGATGGGGTGTCGTGGGACGATCGGGCGTTGGCGGGCGTGAAAGCGGTGATCGGCGATAGCAAGGGCCGCATCTGGATCGGCGCGAGCGATGGCGTGCGCCGCTGGACATCAACCGGTTGGGACATGATCGATGGCGCGTTGGGCACAGCCCCGATCGGCCCGATCAACGCGATCGCGGCAGACAGTCAGGGCCGCGTGTGGATCGGCGGCGAGAGTGGCCTCACGTTATTCGATCGTGAACGCTGGGTCACGACGCTGCAACCGCCGACTGGATCGATTAGTGTGACGGCTGTGTTGGTTGATCGCGATGATCGCGTGTGGGCAGGCACGGCGCAGGGGTTGGCGCGCTTGAACGCCGATCAAAGTTGGACGACCTTCACCACGGCCGACAATCTGTACACCAATCACATCTTCGATCTGGCGCAATTGGGCGATGGGCAAATCGCCGTCAGCACCAGCGGCACGGGCGGCGGCTTGAGCCTGTTCAACGGTACGACCTTCGTCAAGCAAACGTATCCACCCGGCAAAGATCAACCGTTGACGGCCGATCAAACCGGTCGGTTGTGGGCAGGCGCGATCAATCGCGAACCCACCGGTTACTATGGCCGCTTCTGGACCAACGCCGGTTTGATCGAATCGAATATCAGCGACAATGCCAGCGACGGCGCGAATCTGGTGTGGTTCACACATCCGAGCGGCGGCGTCAGCATTCGCAGCGCCTTTTTGCCCGCGCTGGCTGATGTGCAGCCGCAGATCAATCCCGCCAATGGCGTCGTGCCCAATCGCGGCAGTCAGGGCGAGACGATCGTGATCAATGGCAGCGGCTTTGGCACGGAGCGCAGTGCCGTGGAAGTCATCATCGGCGGCGCGCCGACGGACATCTCGACGGTGACGGACACGCAGATCACGCTGAGATTGCGCGGCGACAACCTGACCGGCGATGTGACTGTGCGGCGCGGCAAACGATCGGTGACGTTGAGCGGCGGCGCGACGCCCGCGTTCTGCGCGGTGCCGCGCATCACCAACGTCACACCCACGGGCGGCAACGTCGGCGTGGAGATCAAGATCACGGGCAGCAACTTCGACGTAGGCGCGACCGTGCAGTTGGGCGGCGGCAGTGTGAAGACGTTGGGCCTGAAAGGCGCGGGCACGGCCAGTGCGTGGATCGACACCAACGACACCAACGGCAACATCGTCATCAACAACAAATGCGCCAGCACCACGGCCACGTTCAACGACTTCCGCAAGTTCAACGTCACGCTCAATCGGCTGACGCTCAATCAGGGCTACGTGGGCATGCCGTTCTTTGCGGGCAATGCCACGTTGGCTTCGGCCTACTTCAGCCTCGATCAGACGCCGCGTGCTACCGACTCGATTCAGGCCGATCACATTCGATTGGAGATGGGACCGGTGGGCAGCGCCACGCGCTTCCCCTACGCCCGATCGATCACGGCGACGATCCCGTACGCCGTAGGCGCGCCGAACCCCGCGATTTTCGCCGACATCGACAATGCTGTGAACTTGCCCAATGTGATCTACTACGGCACCGGCCCGACGGAAGCGTCGCTGCAATTGGTAAAGGGCGGTCGGACGGTGGCGGCGTCGTCGATCACCGTGCAGTACGAAGCGGCGTCACCGGCGCGTGTGCTGCTGATCCCCATCATGCCTGATGGTTACTCGCCACAACTGCTCAACGACATGAAGGCCCTCGTCGATGCGAATCTGGCCGACTATCGCTATCGCATCTACCCCGGCGGGCTGACGCCGATCTGGTCGGATGAAGTTGTGCCGCGCAGCCGCGTCACCGGCGCGATGTCGATCACCATCAGCAGCGGCGACGAGCAGAACACGGCGGGCAAAGAATTCGAGCGCATCCGCCAACGCTATAACAGCACGCACTGGGACAGGATCGGCGTGACCTTTGGCGTCGTGCACACTTCGATCTACACCGGCAGCCCCGGCATGGCGCAGATGGGCGCGCTGCCGGACTGGGAGTCGCAAGCCGACTGTGAAGACTCGTTCATCAGCGACGTCAAGAGTTTCTTCGGCTTTGACAAAGACTGTGTGCCGGAGTTTCCGCAGTTTTTAGGCTGGGCCATTGGCGACAACTTAGCCAGCCGCTACTTCTCTCACGAGCTGGGTCACATGCTGGGGCTGGTGCCCAACGGTGCGGCCAACTACGGCAACTATGTCAGCACCTCGGGCGGCGACAATCACTCGCGCTACAGCGAACTGATCACCAACACCATGCCGTCAGGCACGCGCATCGCGGCGTGCAGTGAAGGCAACGCCATCTTCAGTGCTAACGACTCGTTTTATCGGCAACCCGGCGTGGCCGAACCGGTGGTCAATCCCATCACGGGCGTGCAGTTGGACAATCAACTGTCTGACAACAACAAAGACACCAAACGCGCCAAATCGCTGTTGAGTTACGCCTGCGGGCGCGAAGGCACCAATACCTACTTCGATCCCGCCGATCTCAACTTCTTGCGCGCCAATCGCTACTCTAGCCTGCGGCCGGTGTACGAGCCGAGCGGCTTGCGCAGTGTTATAAGCAGAGGCGGCTCCCATGCCGCCGGTCCCGCGGGGGCTACACACGGAGCCCGCTCCGCATTCGCCATCGAGTCCGAACGCCTCCACGTCTCCGGCGTTATCACACACACACCGTCATTGCGAGCGCTGTCTGCGAAGCAATCTCCTGCCGAGAGCGAGACTGCTTCGTCGCAAACAACGCTCCTCGCAGTGACGGAGACCGGCGCGATTGGTAACGTAGAAGTAACGGACAACATCGTCAAGACCAGCGCCGATTACTTGAGCGGCTATCAGCTGGTGCAGTACGACGCGAGCAATACCGAACTGCTGCGTTGGGGCGTCTATCCGTTGTTTGAGCCTGTGCCCAACAATCACACGCCGGGTGAACAATCGCTGTTCAGCGCACCGCAACATCCCGTGCATGAAGAGAGTCACAGCGGCTTCTTCTCGGCCAGCGTGCCCAAGATGCCGGGCGTGGCCCACGTCGATCTGGTGACGGGCACGCTGACGCTGGCGACGTTCAGCGCCGGACCCACTGCGCCGGTCGTGTCGATCAGCGGTCCGGCGGGCGGCGAGACCTTCACGAGCGGC
>JAUQXD010001389.1 GCA_030834835.1 Thermoflexales bacterium
CCGGTGTATCGCGGCATCAAGATTCCGCTGGCCGATGGCGCAATACCGTTGCCCGTACCGGTTTGGGCAGGCAGCTACTATTGGTGGGGCGGCAAGGCCGATGTCGCCAACCCGGCCATGACAACGGCCCAGCCCATCTCCCTGCCGGTAGGCAGCAATTACACGCTGACCTTTGAGACCGCTTACGGCATCGAGACGGAATGGGACTTCATGTGGGTGCAAGCCTCGACGAACGGCGGAACCACCTGGAATACCCTTACCAATACCAACACCACCTGCACGCACGTTTCAGGCTGGATTGGTGATCTGTACAACATGGACGGGGAGTGCGGCTTCACCGACTACAACGCCAGCTTCCCGGATCCAGACACCGAAACCTTCAATCTAAGCGCCTACGCGGGTCAGAACGTGCTGCTGCGCTTCTGGTACATGACCGACTGGGGCACGACGTATGAAGGCCCGTTCATCGACAACGTGGCGGTCACGGGCAACTCGGGCGTGGTCTTCTCCGACAACGCCGAGGCCGGTGATGCCAA
This sequence comes from Thermoflexales bacterium, assembly GCA_030834835.1. Classification (GTDB taxonomy): domain Bacteria; phylum Chloroflexota; class Anaerolineae; order Fen-1058; family Fen-1058; genus JAGOBP01. The sequence goes on from JAUQXD010001389.1 coordinate 537, forward strand.
GTGGGTCTATACCGCGCCGTGGGTGCGCAACGACGGCAGCAAGGCGTATACTCACAACTACTATGCCCAGTGGCGCAACACCCACGCCAACGGCGGGTACGATAGCGCGTTGGGTGATCCGCGCTGGCGCTACGGCGAGGCCAATACCGGATTGTTGATGTGGTACAACAACAACGCCTACACCGACAACGAAGTCTTCAACTACCTGACGGACTTCCCCAGCTACGGGCCAAAGGGTCGCATGTTGGTCATCGACGCCAATCCCGAGCCGTATCGTGAGCCAAACATGGTCGCCGCCGGTTACAACAACGAGGGCGGCAATGCGGCCCACCGCTCGCAGATGCGCGACGCGACCTTCACGTTGTCCAACACCGTGAACTTCACGATGACCAACTCGTATCCGTATACGACCACGGTCTTCACATCGCAATACGCTGGCCGACCGGCCCAGAACGAGTTCAGTGACGCCTTCGGTTACTATCCCGGCGCCGAGTATGTGAGCCGCGGACCGGGCTACAACCCGCCATCCATGCGCTGGGTAACCAAACAGTGGGATGCCAGCGCGGTGGTGCCCGCCAAAGACTTCTATAGCCTCAAAGCGCCGGGCTACAATGGGACCAGCACCGGTTCGGCCGCGAATGAATTCCGCTTTGATTGCGCCTCAACTGCCTCAGGCGCGCTGGGCTGTTACTGGTATGGGTCTGGTACCGGCCTGGGCTACAATGGCGGTACCGGCAACCCGGGCGACAATGACATTCAGTATGGTTGGCGTGTTGAGCTGATTCAGGAAGCGGCCGATCATACCTGGGCAACCGTGCGCGTCTATAACGTTGTCGCGAGCTATCTGTCCAGCGCCGACCCGACGATCTTCCATCCGATCACGTTCACCAACCTCTCGACCGGTTATACACCGCAGACGTACCTGTGGGACTTTGGTGATGGCGTGACCAGCACGTTGACCAGCCCGACCCACACGTTCAGTACCGGCGGCAATCACACGGTTACCCTGACCGTTAATACGCCGTATGGCAGTGACCAATCCGTCGAGGTCATTGCCGTGCTTGCGCACAAGGTCTACCTGCCGCTGATGGTCCGCTAGTTGTTGTCACGGCAGACTGAGCTGTAAACTAGAGCCATCGAGCCAAACTCGATGGCTCTTTTGATTGATGGATTATGCGACGATCGATCTGGCTGTGCCTGAGTCTTTTCGCGTTTGCCGCCCTCACCCGATCGGCCAGTGGCGCGTCACCGGGCGCGCCCACTGGTCTGCAATGCGATACTGAGTATGCGCCCGGGCGCGTCCTGGTGAGCTGGCGAGACGCATCACGCCCGGTTGATGGGCTGCCCGCCGGTCAGCCGCTGACCGGCGGGCAGCGGTTGATCGATCAGCCAGCGATTAACCTGTGGTCGTTGCCGGTCCCGATCGGACAGGAGTGCGCCACTGCGGCCCGGCTGCGACGCGAGGCGCGCCTGGCCTACGCTGAGCTGGATTTCGCCGTGCATTCGACTGACCTGGTGACGCCCACCGATCCCGGTTGGAGCAATCAGTGGGCGCTGCGGCAGATCAACGCGCCGCAAGCGTGGAGCAGCGTGACCGACACGACCGCACTCGTCGTCGCCGTGATCGACTCTGGTATCAGACTGGACCATCCCGACCTGGCAACTCAAGTCTGGGTCAACTCAGGCGAGACACCGGGCAACTATATCGACGACGACGGCAACGGCCAGATCGATGACGTGCACGGCTGGCACTTCTATCACGGCTGGACGGGCACGACCTATGTGCCCATGCAAGATGCCAACATCGCCGATGACTACGGCCACGGCACACACGTGGCCGGCATCATCGGCGCGGCGACGAATAACAATGTGGGCATCGCGGGCGTGGCATGGGGCGCGCGCGTGCTGCCGGTGAAAGTGCTGAATCAATATGGCGATGGCTGGTACAGTGACATCGCGGCGGGCATCGTGTATGCCGTCGACAACGGCGCTAATATCATCAATTTGAGCCTGGGCGGGACAGTGGACTCGCCGGTGTTGCGCGAACCGATCGAGTATGCGCAGGCGCACGGCGTGTTAGTGATTGCCGCGACGGGCAACACTGGCGGCAGCGTGCTGTATCCGGCCGCGTACGATTCAGTCCTCGCCGTGGCCGCTACGGATCAATCTGATCAACGGGCGGCCTTCTCCAACTTCGGGCCAGAGGTGGATGTGGCTGCGCCTGGCGTGGACATCTACAGCACCTGGCCGTGGGTGACGGGTTACTTCACCAAATCCGGCACATCCATGGCCGCGCCGCATGTGGCCGGCGTGGCGGCGTTGGTGTGGACACAGTGGCCGCAATTGTCGGCCCGACAGGTCGCCATCAAGATCATGCTGACGGCAGTCGATGTCGGCGATGTCGGCTGGGACACCCAAACGGGCTTCGGGCGGCTGGAGGCCGATCGGGCGGTGAACCAACCGCCGCCCTGGTGCGTATACTTTCCTGTGCTGCGTTAGTCGCGCGCGATCTTGACGCGCTTGCTTCAGCTGATACAATCGATTTCATGATCCAGGTCACCTATCGCGATCAAACCTGGGAAGTGCCCGGCCCGATTGTCGTGCGCGATCTGATCGAACGCGTGGGGCTGACACCGGCCACGGTACTTGCCGTACGACAAGGCCAATTGGTGCTGGATTCTGTCGTGTTAGAGGATGACGAAGCGATCAGGTTGATTGCAGTGATCACGGGTGGTTAGCCGTTCTCACTTTCATGTAGTGCTAATGGCTTGACAGCTAAGCACTCTGGTTGCACAATAGCCCGGCGCTCGTACCTGACGATGCGCCTCTTCACTTCAGGCAGACTAGCCGCCTGCCTGAATCACTTCCATCGAATCGAAACGATCTGCTGGTGTTAGACGAAGCCCTGGCATGCGCTGCATTTTGCGCAGGCGTGCTATGTGTCTCCAACAAGGGAGGTGATGCCCGTTGTTCAACGTCGTCTAAGTCAGTCTGGCTGCCCGCTGTTTTGAGCCACCACATACACTTACCCAGGGGAGGGTACCTTCATGCCACGTAAGAAGCAAGCGATATTGAACGGGTTGACGATTGTGGCGCTGTTGCTGGCGACGATTGGTATCGTGCCGGCCGGTGCGATGATTGTTGCGCCCCGATCAGAGTCAGGACAATCGTCCGGGGTCACGGCTGCAAACTCACTGAATGGCTATGATGATGAATGGCCCGGTGTGGCCCCGTCACGTAAGAAAGTCAGGCGCCCGGTAGGCGTGTTTGCCGATGTGCCGCTGGAACGCGCGGATGCGTTCTACGCCCGGCGTCTGACGCACGATCCGGTGGTGCCATTTACGATGTACGATGCGACTGAACTGCGCGCCGAAGCTGCGGCCCAGTTTGGCGGTGCGAATAAGACCCAGCCAGTGGCACCTACGGCGTTTGGCGGTGCGTGGACCAACGTTGGCCCCGACCCCATGGTGTTGGTGTCACGCGGCGATAACACGTTTGACGCGATGACGGGCCGCATCGGCGCGCTCGCCATCCGCTCCCGCGCGCCGTATACGATGTACCTGGGCGGCGCCCAGGGCGGTGTGTGGACCATGGCCTCGCCGTACACCGGCACATGGACGGCCAAGACCGATCAATTGAGTTCGCTGGCCATCGGCGCGCTGGCGCTTGCCCCGTCGAACG
>JAUQXD010001390.1 GCA_030834835.1 Thermoflexales bacterium
AACTTCGCCCGCATGACGCCGTGCTTCACGGCCGGATCATTCTCCATGATCGCGCGCGCCTGATCCTCGGATTCGGCCTGAAAGATCGCCAGACCGATCGTGTCGGGCGAGCTGTCCTGCGTGCGGCCCACGAGCAACATCACGCCCTGTTGCGTCAGCGATTCCAGATAGGCAAAATGCCGACCGACGATGGCGGCCTCTTCAGCCGTCGGGCCGATCGTCACCATTTCAAGTCGCGCGGGTTCGAGACGATACAGAAATTGCTTCATCGCTTCTCCCACTCCCACTGGCCGTACAAAATCTTGTCGTCGACTTTGTGGCCGGACTCCGTCAACGCCACGCAGATCTCGCCGCGATGGTAGGACTCGTGCGAGATGAGGTAGCCCAGAAAACCGATCGGGGGCAGTCTGAACCCCGGAATTTTGCCTTTGTCCTACCCGCGCTGAAGGAACTCGGCCGTCGCTTCGCCCGATTGTTCCAGCGCGCGACGCAGCCGCGCTTTGTCCAGCACATCAGCCTTTTTGTCGAACTTGACCTGACCCGCCATGAGATCAGACATCGAGGCTTCGATGCGCCCCAGGCGGCTGTGATGCATGTGCACGAACATCCGCGCCACGGTGCGCGTGCGCGCCGAGGGCAGCTTGCTCGTCAACGCCTCAGGTGACAGTGCGTCCAGCAAATAGAGATTGATGCGATGGTTGATGTGCCACGTCTCGATAATCTGATCGTCCATGGTAATCCAGATCAAAAAGTGCAAGAGGCGAGCAACACTGCCCGTCTCTTGCACTCACCGAATTTACGTCGATCGAACCCGGCCGCTTGCCATGTGATTCCCCCCCACTCACGTTTGACGGTGGCAAGTTTATCACAACTCAACGCCTAGCGCGCGATGTGCCAGGTGTTGTGTTGCAGGTCCTGATACAGGTCGAATTTGCCTTCCGCGCAGCGGACCTGAAAATGGTGTCGATCCATCTGGCCGCCATTGCGGCGCGTGCCTGTGGTCCAGCAGCGCTCCACGGCTTCTACCTGATACTCGTGGCCGCGCCACACAAAGGTGCGCGGGAAGTAGCCAAAGCGCCGTGAGCGCATATCGATGGCTTCGTGGCGGCGGCGCGTAACGGGACGGGCGGCTTGCGTGCGATTACCAAACAGCAACAGACTCATGACTGATGATCTCCTCTCCGCCAATGGTGTATTTGCGGGGTTGTACTTGCGGCGCACTCGCCGCGACCGGATACGAATTGGGCCAGGCCGAATTGACGGATGTCGCCAGATACGGCGAAGCGGCAGGCAGTTGCGGTTGCGTCATGATGACCATCGATTGTGGTGGGACGCTGTTCCGCTCGATTGAGCGCGAGCCTTTAACGGCCCAGCCAATCAAGGCGCCGATAGGCAAAGCGACGAGCATGCCAAACACCGCGCCCGCCATCAAAGCAATCGCCTGCTCGCTCAGGCGGCTGCCGATGAAGGCCGCCAGCCCGACGGCAAAGCCCACACATGACAGGCCTGTAATGAAGGTGGCCTGTTTCATACGCGGCCTGCCCTGGGCAAAGCGCGAATGGCGCTCTCTAAAGCCGAGCGTGCATCTGGCGATGCGGGTCGCTCGGCGACGGGCGTCTGGCTCGCCGACGCGATGATGTCACTGCCGGCGATGCCGCGTTTCAACTGCTGTGTGACCTTTGCCATCGCATCGGGCGCAATATAGGCCGCCTGAAAACGGATCGTGCCCGGCCCGGTAATGGCAATGAAGTCACCGCGCCCTGTCAGCTTCTCGGCGTTGGTCCCGCCAATCCCGGCGGCGACGCGGGCATCTTCGGCGCTGGTCACACGCCCGACCAGCCGCACCGGGAAGTTGGCTTTCACGATCGAACCCAGCACTGTGCTCGACGGTTTCTGCGTGGCCCCGATGACGTGGATGCCGGCTTCACGGCCGCGCTGCACCAGGCGGCTCAAATTCTCCAGAATCGCCGGCCCGCCCGACTGAACCAGGTCAGCCAGCTCGTCGATGACGACGACGATGTGCGGCTCCGAGACGCGATGCTGATCGCGCGCTTCCATCAGGTTCACCATCTCCGTGAGGGCTTCAACGGCCTGATCGGGTTGGGTGACGATCGGGCGCAGGAGATGCGGCAAATCCGCCAGCGATTCGAACGTGCGCCCCTTCGGATCGACTATCACAAATTGCAGCTGGCGGCGATGATGCAGCAACGCCAGCGAGATAATCATCGTCTGCACGAGCGCGGTCTTACCCGATCCCGTCGTGCCGGCGACGAGGATATGCGCTACATCGGGCGACGGCAGCCGCACCAGCAGCGGCGCGCCATCATCGGCCAGACCCAATACGGCCGCGCCCACCGGAATACGGTTGGCAGGCAGTCGCGAGCACAACCGCATCAGGCTGACGGGCTGCGGATCGTTGCGCGGCACTTCCACTTTCACCGCGCCGCCTTCGGCCCGGACACGCGCCGTGGATGCTCCCAGCGCGATGGCGATCTCACGCGACAACGCTTCGACTTTATTGACTTTGATACCGGGCGCAGGCTGCAACAAGAACTGGATCCAGCGCGGCGTGACGTTGCCGCCGGTTACTCGTGCCGGAGTCTTGTGATCTTGTAGGAGCATTTCTATCCGATCCGCCTGCATATCCAGTTCTTGTCGCTGCATGGTGATGCCTCCCAGAATGACGCGACGGCCGAACACGAACCGTCGCGCCATCACAAACGTTGCTATTAGTGGACTTGCCTGATGACGGCCACCACGCGACCTTGAATCTCGACGTTGGCCGGATTGACGTAGATGGGTTTGAGTGTGGGATTGGCCGGCTGCAGGCGGACGCGGCCCGCTTCGTGGTAGAAATGCTTCAGCGTGGTTTCGTCGCGATCGATCAGCCGCACCGCGACCATATCGCCGTCTTTCGCCACGGCCTGTTTCTTCATCACCACGATGTCGCCGTCGTTGACCATCGCGTCGATCATCGAGGTGCCGCGTACTTTCAGCGCGTACAGATCGGCTTGCTCCGGCACCATGTCGCGCGTAAGGATTAGCGCCTCCGCGGCGGCGTCGGTGTAGAACGTGGCGGGCAGACTCGCGCCGATGTGGCCGAGCAGCGGCACAGAGTAGGTGCCGTCGGTGAAGGCATTGCCCGTGCGCACCCGCAGCCCGCGCGGCGTCCACGGATCGCGCTGGATACGGCCGGCGGCTTCCAGCGCGTTGAGGTGATAATCGACGAGGGACTTGGTGGACAATCCCAGCCCGACGCGGATTTCTTCATAGGTGGGCGGGTAGTGGCGCTCCGTCATAAACTGCTCAATGAACGAAAGCATGGTTTGTTGTTTGGCGGTCAAGGTTTTCATATCAGATTCCTTTCTCCGGGCGATTGTTTGAGTTTGGGTGATTTTGAGGTTTTAGAACGCCCGTTCTGATACAAGATTAGCACGCGCGTTCTAGTCTGTCAATAGAACACAAAATTAGAGAAGGGGAATACAAACGCCCGATCGGCTGATCGGGCGTTTGAGAGCGGCGGATTTATCGGGTTGTTAGTTGGGCCTGCGGATGACGAGGACGACTTTGCCCTGTACTTCGACCGTGCCCGGATCGACGAAGATCGGGTCCATCGTAGGATTGGCGGGCTGCAGACGGACCTTTCCCTTTTCTTTGAAGAAATACTTGAGCGTGGTTTCTTCGCGATCGTTCAGCCAGACGGCGACCATTTCGCCGTTGGCGGCTTCCTGGCGATGCTGCATGACGACGATGTCGCCGTCGCCGACCATGGCGTCGACCATCGAGTTGCCGCGCACCTGCAAAGCGTAGATGCTGTTGAGATCAACGGGCAGCAGGCCGCGGGTGATTTCGACAGTTTCTTCGCCCAGGATTTTGAAATTGGTATCCGGCACGGGAATCGGCTCACCGGCGGCGATGCGGCCCAACAGCGGCACGTTGAAGGTGGGCGAGTCGAAGAGGTCGGTGGCGGCTTCACCTACCAGTTTCAGGCCGCGCGACTTCTCACGGTCACGCTCGATATAGCCCTTCTGCTCAAGAATGTTGAGATTGTAGTTGACGACTGAGGTGGACGTGATACCCACGCTGCGGCCAATTTCGCGGATGGTGGGCGGGTACTTGCTGCGCGCCGAAAAATCGCGGATGAAGTCCAAAATGGCTTGCTGACGCTCGGACAGGTTCATGGTGTGCTCCTGACGGGAATCCCCAGGATAACCCAAGTTTATCCCAAGAATATCCCAAATTCGAGTTTGAGGTCAATCGGGTTGGCGTTATCCCAAGTATTACCCAAATTTATCCCAACTCTTAACTGGCATTATATTCGAACAATTGTTCGGTGTCAATAGGCAAATTGAACGGAAGTTCTTTTTGCTTTCAGAAGTTCAGTTTGGGAAGGCATGATAGAATGACGTGACTTAATGATCTTGAACCTTTTGGCGCGATAAACGATAGTCTGTTCAGACTTTCACAGCAGGCCGAACAACGGCGTCTACCATTTGATTTGAGGGTCTGGCCGAATGTCTCCTCTTCTGAAATTCATGCTGCGCCGGCTGGCGTTGATCCCGCTGACGCTATTGATCGTCACGGCGGTGCTGTACGGCGTCGTGATGTTTACACCGCCGGAAGCGCGCGCACAGCTGTATCTGAACAACAGCAACGCGATCGATCGCATGAGCGCCGAGCAGTTGCAGCGGCTGATCCAGCGCATCATCCGCGATTACGGCTTGAATGAGCCGTACCCGGTGCAGTACTTCAACTGGATCCGATCGGTCATCGGCGGCGAATGGGGCTGGAGCCCCGTGTTTCGCGCGTCGGTGCTGGATTTGATTCAGGCGCGCGCGCCGATCACGATTGAGTTGACTTTGTGGTCGATGATCGTGTTCATTCCGACGGGGATTCTGAGCGGCGTGATCGCCAGCCGCCGTCGGGGCAGGCTGATCGATCGGGTATTTGGCGTGACGGCTTTCGGCGCGACCTCGATCCCGCCGTTTGTGCTGGGCCTGATGATGATCTCATTTTTGTACATCGGGCTGGGCTGGTTTGCGCCCAATCGCTTGAGCGCGGATATGGAAATTGCGGTGCGCGCGCCTGATTTCACGGCGTTTACGGGCCTGTACACGCTCGACGGGGTATTGAACGGCCGATTGGACATCTCACTGGATGCACTGCAGCATCTGGTGATGCCGGTGTTGTCGCTGAGCGCGCTGCACTGGGCCACAGTGGGGCGGGTGACGCGCACGACGATGGTGGAAGAGTTGGACAAAGACTATGTCATCGCCGCGCAGGCGCGGGGCGTGTCCGAGCGGCGCATCATGTGGAAGCATGTGCTGCGGAATGCGCTGATTCCGGCGTTGACGACGAGTGTGCTGTCGGCGGCGTCACTGGTCTCCGGCGTGTACGTCATCGAGCGCGTCTTCAATCTGCATGGCGTGTCGGAACTTATCGCGGGCACGGGGTTGACGAGCCTGGGCGATGCGCCGCTGGCGCTGGGCTTCGCGATCTATAGCGTCAGCGTCGTGTTGATCGTGATGTTTGTGTTGGACCTGGCGCAGGCCATCGTCGATCCGCGGCTGCGCGAGAGGCTGACCGAATGATGCGCGGCCTGTGGCGTTTCCTCACACAATGGCAGAATTTGATCGGGCTGCTGCTGGTCGGCCTGTGCGTGTACGTGGCGATCGATGTGCCGCGTCTTGCGCCGCCCGATCCCGGCAAGCCGGAAGCGTATCGCGTGGTGGGCCGCGCCACCGATCGGCTGCCGCGCCCGCCGAGCGAATTGGCGCCGTGGGGGACGGTGTCCGGCCAACTGGATGTGCGGCACACAGTGTTGTGGGGCGTGCGCCCGGCGCTGCGATTTGGCCTGACGGTGACGGTATTGACGGCGGTCTTCGGCATTCTGGTTGGCGCGCTCAGTGGATACCTGGGCGGCTGGTTCAATGCCATCGTCATGCGCATCACCGACGCGATGCTGGCGTTTCCCGTCATTGCGGGCGTGGTCCTGTTTGAGCAGATCGTCGTGCGCCCGTCGGTCGGCCAGCCGCCCAATTCCGTCTATGTGTTCTTCGATTCGCTGGGACTCGACCCGTTGATGGTGGCGTTGATCGTTTTTTCGTGGATGCCCTATGCGCGCCTGATCAACGCAAATGTGCTTAAAATCAAGCAGATCGACTTCATCCTTGCGTCGAAGTCGCTGGGCGTGGGCACGCTGCGTATGGTCTTCAAGCACGTCATCCCCAACACGGTGTCGCCGGCGCTGGTGCTGGCCGCGCGCGATGTGGGTGTGTTCGTCGTGCTGGAAGCCGCCTTCACGTTTATCGGGCTGGGCGGCGGCAGCGAGTGGGGAAACCTGCTGGCCGCCAATCGCAACTGGATCATCGGCGTGCGCGGCAACCCCTTCACGTACTGGTGGGTGTACGTTCCGCCGACGATCGCGCTGATCCTCTTCGGCATGGGCTGGAATCTGTTGGGCGATGGCTTGAATGCGGTGTTAAATCCCCGGCAGCGAAGGTAAGTCAATACCCGAGCGCGCAACCATCCTTCCTCGGATCAGAACCGCCGAGCAGCGCGCCACTTTCGGGATCGATCACGATCATCTGCCCGCCGCCAAAGCCGTTGCCGGGAATGACCTCGTGCCCCAGATCGGCCAGCGCCCGATTGTCGATCCCGGCTTCGACGGACACACTGTTGTCAAAGCGCCACACCACGCGCGGCGCGTCGAGGGCTTGCTGCGAATTCATCCCAAAATCGATCGCGTTAAGCATCACCTGCGTATGGCCCTGCGGTTGAATGTGCCCACCCATCACGCCGAAACTGCTCCACAATCGACCGTCCTTAAACGCCATCGCCGGAATGATGGTTTGATAGGGCCGCTTGCCGGGCGCGAGCGCGTTGGGGTGCGACTCGTCCAGTGAAAACAGCGCACCTCGATTGTGCAGCACCACGCCCGTCCTGGGCACGATGACGCCTGAACCAAAATCATAGAAGATAGAGTTGATCAGCGAGCACGCATTGCGATCTTTATCGACCACGGTGAGATAGACCGTGCCACCGCGCGGCAGACCTGTCAGCGTGTGAAGTCGCGCGCGATTGGGGTCGATCAATTTACGGCGTAAAGCAGCATAGTCTTTGTCGAGCATATCGTCGATGGGCACCGGCACTTTGCCCGGATCGGCGATGTGCGCGAAGCCGTCGGCAAAGGCCAGTTTCAGCGCTTCCAGAATGTGATGATAGTAGGCCGTCGAGCTGTAGCCCATCGAGCGCAGATCGATACCTTCCAAAATATTCAACGCCATCAACGCCACAATGCCTTGCCCGTTAGGCGGGCACTCGTAAATATCCACGCCGTGATAGTTGGTGGAGATGGGCGTGTCCCACGTGGAGGTGTGCTGCGCGAAATCATCGGCGCTGAGCACGCCGCCTTCGGTTTGAACGTGACGCGCAATCGTTTCGGCCAGCGGCCCGCGATAAAAGGCATCGCGTCCGCCTTCGGCGATGGCGCGCAACGTGCCGGCTAATTCCAAGTTGCGGAACACTTCACCCGCGCGTGGCGCATGGCCGTTGATCAGAAATGCCGTGCTCTGCAATAGCGCCTCAACTTCCTGCCATTCTGTCGCGATGATTTCGCTGACGGGGAAGCCGTGTTCGGCGTAATCAATCGCGGGCTTCAGCACTTCGCTCAATGGCATTGAACCATGTCGATCAAGCAGCGTGGCCCAGCCATCGACGGTGCCGGGGACAGTGATCGAGAGCGGTCCCATCTCCGGCATTTCCGTGTGGCCCGATCGGTGCAGATGCTCGATCGAGAGCGCGGCGGGCGCGCGGCCGCTGCCGTTGAGCGCGGTCAGCTGATCGGTTTTGGCGATGTACGTCAGCGCGAACAGATCGCCGCCGACGCCGGTTGACATCGGTTCGACCACGTTTAGTACGGCGGCCGTTGCCACTGCGGCATCGATCGCGTTGCCGCCGGCCATCAGAATGCGCAGGCCGGCCTGGGCTGCGAGTGGTTGGCTGGTGGCGACCAGACCGTTGTTCGCCATCACGACCGATCGGCGGGAGGAGAAGTGGCGCATATTCATGTGAGAACCTCGTTCCCTGAAAAGTGACGAGTGAAAAGTGAATTCACTCATCACTCTTCACTTTTCACTCGTCACTCATCACTTTTCACGCTATAATCAAGTCTAACCCCACTCCAAGGATCAAGCAATGACTGGCCCCAATCTCGATCTGACCGAAGAACACAAGATGATTCGTGATGCGGCGCGCGACTTTGCGCAGAATGAAATCGCGCCGGTGGCCGCGCACTTTGATGAAACAGGCGAGTTCCCGCGCGAGACGATCAAGAAGATGGGCGCGCTCGGCCTGATGGGCATCGAAGTGCCGGAAGAATACGGTGGCGCGGGCCTGGACACGCTGGCCTACGTGCTGGCGATGACGGAGATCGCCAAAGCCGACGTGAGCCATAGCACGATCATGTCCGTGAATAATTCGTTGTACTGCCACGGCATTTTGAAGTTTGGCACGGAAGAGCAGAAGCGGAAGTATGTGCCGCCGATTGCGACGGGCAAAGCGATCGGAGCCTATTCGCTGACCGAGCCGATGAGCGGCTCCGACGCGGGCACGATGAAGAGCAAAGCCGTGCGCGACGGCGATCACTACGTGATCAACGGGCGCAAGAGCTGGGTCACCTCCGGCCCGGTGGCGGATTAGGTGGTGGTGTTTACGATGACGCAGCCTGAATTGAAGCATAAGGGCATCACGGCGTTTATCGTCGAGACCGACAAGCCCGGCTACATTCGCGGCAAGACCGAGCCGAAGCTGGGCATTCGCGCTTCGGCGACGTGCGAAATTGTGTATGAAGATTATCGTGTCCCCGTGGAGAATCGCCTGGGCGCGGAGGGCGACGGCTTCAAGATCGCGATGACGGTGCTAGACGCGGGCCGCATCGGCATTGCGTCGCAAGCCCTGGGTGTCGCCGAGGCAGCGTTCGAGGCGTCGGTGAAGTACGCCAAAGAACGCGAGGCGTTCGGACAGACCATCGGGCAATTTCAGGGCATTCA
>JAUQXD010001391.1 GCA_030834835.1 Thermoflexales bacterium
GTAGTCTTCAGGACCGCGACGGTGCCTTTGCCGGGAAAATCTGCCATGAGTAAACCTCCTGTGATTGAATCGCGACAGTGATTGTACCTGACGGCTACCCCAATCGCAAGGCGGCGCTAATAAGGAATCGAAAATCTTGACTCGCCAGCGAAAAATGGTGCTATACTGAAAAGCGGCCCAACAGGGATCGAACGTCGAGCGCAACCCGCATAACCCCGCGTGCCTGCAACAGGAGGGCGCATGGCGAAACATCAGGCCGATCGAGCCGCCAGAGTATTCTGGAGTCGATCGGTTTTTGTTTGCCGATAGACGATTTGCGCAGTATGTAGAGGAGGATGTTTATGACGTGGCAAGATCAACTCAAAGCCGACTCACTTGCGTGGCTGCTGGAATCCGAATCGCCAGGCGTGCGCTATCTGGCCTTGCGTGATCTGGCCGAGGGCGGCGCGGCTGAATTACGCGCAGCGCGCAAGGCCGCGCACCGTGACGGGCCGATCGCGGCCGTGTTGGCGAAGATGGATCCAGCGGGCTACTGGGCGGAACCCGGCCCGGGCTATCTCCCCAAGTATCAATCTACCGTCTGGTCGATCATCCTGCTCGCGCAGCTGGGCGCGTCGATCGCGGACGACGTGCGCATCGCCCATGCGTGCACCTACGTGCTCGATCAGGCCCTGACAGACGGCGGGCAGTTCACGGCTTCGGGTGCGCCGTCGGGCACCGCCGATTGTCTGCAAGGCAACCTGTGTTGGGCGTTGATCGAACTGGGCTGTGATGATCCCCGGTTGAAAACAGCCTATGAGTGGATGGCCCGCAGCGTGACGGGCGAAGGCGTTGCGCCGCTGACGGACAAACACGCGGCGGTGCGTTACTACGCGGGCAAGTGCGGCCCGAACTTCGCGTGCGGCTCGAACAACAAGCTGCCCTGCGCGTGGGGGGCGGTCAAAGTCATGCTGGCCTTCGGCAACTGGCCGGCGAAACAGCGCACACCCTTGATTAAACGTGCCATCAAGCAAGGGGCTGAGTTTCTACTCGCACCCGATCCGGCGACCGCTGCCTACCCGACCGGCTTCGCGGCTAAACCCAGCGGCAACTGGTGGAAATTCGGCTTCCCGGTTTTCTATGTGACCGATCTGCTGCAAAACGTCGAAGCATTGGTGGCTCTGGGTTACGGTGCTGATCCGCGTTTAGAGAACGCCTTACAAATGATACGCGACAAACAGGATGCGCAAGGCCGCTGGTCGTTAGACTATGACTACACCGGCAAAACGTGGGTCAACTTCGGGCCGAAGAAGCAGCCTAACAAGTGGGTCACGCTGCGCGCGCTGCGGGTGTTGAAGGCTGTTGCGGATTGAAGATCCCGCTCTCGTAGGTCTTGAGGGTGTTACCTCTGACGGATGGGCATATCATCCGCTGGCATGCTTGGCAAGTTGCCAGGCCGAAGTTGGGCCGCATTCAGGTTTAGGAGGGAAGGAAATGAAACTTTCCATTTGCCATCTTTCCAAGCAATATCGCCGCGACTTCTGGGGTCTGCGCGACTTCGATATCGAACTCGCCCCCGGCGTGATCGGTTTGCTTGGACCGAACGGCGCGGGCAAGTCCACGCTCATGCGCATGCTGGCCACGATTACACAGCCAACCGAAGGTACGGTCCAATGGAATGACACCGATATTGTCAAATCGCCAGATACGCTGCGCGCGGTTCTCGGTTACTTGCCCCAGGATTTCGGCGTCTACCCCAACCTGACCGGTGTGGAATTCCTCGAATACATGGCGGCCATCAAAGGTATGGACGCCAACACCGCCCGTCGTCGCATTGACGAACTATTGGTGGTGGTCAACTTGGTCAACGCTGCCAAACGCCCGCTTGGCGGATACTCTGGCGGGATGAAACAGCGCGTCGGCATCGCCCAGGCATTGCTCAATGATCCGCTACTGCTGATCGTGGACGAACCCACCGTCGGGCTTGACCCCGAAGAGCGTGTGCGCTTCCGCAATCTGCTTTCCGATCTGGCCGGCGAGCGCATCATCATTCTCTCGACACACATCGTCTCGGATGTAGAAGCCACCGCGACTGAAATTGTCGTCATCAATAAGGGGCGCAAAATCCAACATGCCGCACCCGAAAAACTGCTGGCGTTGTTGGATGGCAAGGTCTGGCAGTGGATCATCCCTTCTGAAGCGCTGACCGCGCTCAAGCAGAGTCATCTTGTCAGCGGAACCATCCGCCGCGAAAACGGGATCCAGGTGCGAATAGTGAGTGAAGCGAGTCCTTCACCCGAAGCGCGATTGGTCTCGCCGAGCCTCGAAGATGTATATCTGCATCTCGTCTCGGGGAACGGAGTCAGGCCATGAACACCCTGCGGGTCCTCTATCACATCGCGCGTGCGGACTTCCTCGAGCGCATCCGCCGCTACAGTTTTCTGCTCATGCTCGGGCTGGTGGTCTGGATCGGCTACCTCTCTGCCAGTGGGCAGTTCAACATGTCTTTGTCGCCCAATTATCTCGGCATCCTCAACTCCGCCTGGGTCGGGGGCACCATGACCGTGACTGTGACAACCACGCTGAGCCTGGTGGGCTTTTACATTGTCAAAGGCTCGGTCAACCGAGATTACATCACCGGCGTCGGGCAGATCATGGCGACCACGCCGCTTAGTCGTCCGTTGTACATGCTGGGAAAATGGCTGAGCAACTTCGCCGTGCTGGGGATCACCATCGTCATCATGCTGCTGGCAGGGATCGTGATGAACCTGCTATCTGGCACCACGGGGTTCGATCTGGCGGCGCTGGCTGCCCCGCTCGTAATCATCGCCATTCCGGGTATGGGGCTGGCAGCCGCGTTTGCGGTGTTATTCGAGTCGGTCAGTTGGCTGCGTGGAGGATTGGGGAACGTGGTCTACTTTTTTGTTTTTCTATTTGGGCTGCTCGGTAGCGGCAGTGTTCTTACCACCGGTTTGCCGGGAACCACCGTCAACCCCTACATTGACTATACCGGCTGGCAGATCATCGGCAATAGCGTAGCCGACGCCGCAAGAGTTGTCTATCCCGAAAGCGCGGGCCTATTTTCCTTCAGGATGGCCGAGGTGGCTGATCCTAAAATCTTTCCCTGGAACGGCGTCTCCTGGACAACAAACATCCTCTTGTCCCGTTTGTTCATCCTCGCGGTCTCAGTGGGACTGATGATGACATCCGCCCTTTTCTTTGACCGTTTCAACCCTTCGCGTCTCCTGCCCGGCAAGCAGGCGAAAACCAAATCAGACGCCCTTCGGCCCGCCATTGCTGGCGAAGCGACCTCCGTCTCGAATGTCCATTTGACTCCGCTCACCGACACCCGCCCTCGATTCCGCTTCGGCGCGCTCTTCAGCGCCGAACTGAAACTTTTCCTGAAAGGTCAGCGCTGGTGGTGGTATGCCGTCGCCGTCGGGCTGGTCATCGCACAATTGGTCACCGCACTCGAAGTGACACGTACCCTTCTGCTTGTCGCCTGGGTCTGGCCTATCCTCATTCTGAGTGGACTCGGCTGTCGTGAGAATCGCTTCGATACACGCCAGATCGTTTTCGCCGCTCAGCATCCGATCGCCAACCAGCTGCCCGCCGCCTGGCTCTCTGCCTTCGTCGTTATCGCGGCCTTAGGCTTTGGTGCGCTGATCAAATTCGTCCTCACGGGTGAAATTATCAGCGTTCCAGGCTGGCTGACCGGTGCAGTCTTTATCCCTTCGCTGGCGCTTGCTCTTGGTATATTGACCGGCTCCGGTAAAGCGTTTGAAGTGTTATATGTGGCCTGGATGTATATGCTTGCCCAGAAGGCGCCCCCTCTCGATTTTATAGGATTGACCCCGGATAGCCCGTGGTACATCTATGCTCCCGTGGCGCTTGCCCTGCTCGTAGTTGCGGCGCTGGCAAGACAGAGGCAGTTGACAACGAAGAGTATCTCGAAGTAAGCCGTTCATTACACATCACACAGTTACCGAAGGAATGGACTCTGGGGATGACGGCAATCATGAGGCTTCAAACTTTCATGTTGCCCAACATTGGCAAGCAAACGACGGCGCGTCGCGAAGCGGACCGCCTGATGCAGCTGTTCAGTGGCCTTCGAAGTTTTGGCCGTGATTCTCTTCCGCCAAAGAGGTGATGTTGATGAAAGACAAACTCCTCGCGCAGACCAGGCATGAATACAGCCCCAGACAACGATCTATTGCGCTGGCGATTGAAGCTGTCTTCTTCCTGGTGATATTCCCCTTTGTGCTCATTGCTCTTGGCGCAGTGCTCGATCGCTGGCTGCAGTGGTCGCCTATTCAATTTGAACCCATCCACCTTCTCCTCGGTGGGTTGTTTATCGTGGCGGGTTGGCTGTTCGCGATGTGGGCGAACTATGCTCAATTCACACTCGGTAGAGGCACACCGGTCCCGCTGATGGCCACTCAGAAACTGATTGTGCAACCGCCGTATACGTACTGCCGCAATCCCATGGCGTTGGGGGCCATTGTGATGTACCTCGGTGTCGCCATTCTATTCGGTTCGCCGGGTGCAGCGGTTCTGGTGTGCCTGGGCGCGATTGCGTTGTTGACCTACATCAAACGTGTTGAAGAGCAGGAAATGCTGATCCGATTTGGACAGGAATACCTGGCGTACAAACAACGCACGCCATTTCTGATACCCCGTTTGCCGAAGAGCCGCTGACCAGTCGGTTGAGCGCGGCATGCCACCGGATGTGGCCCTCGCCAGATCAGGAAGGTCAAATGACTAACAGCCTATTGCTCTACGCCGGATCCATCATTGTCATCGTGTGGGGAATTGCCCACATCGCCCCGACTCGATCCGTCATCGCAGGCTTCGGTACACTCTCGGCGGATAACCGGCAAATCATCACCATGGAGTGGGTTGCAGAAGGGTTTGCACTATCCTTCATTGGCGTACTGACCTTGCTGATCACCCTTCAGGCTAGCGGACCTAACCCTGTGGCAACCCTGGTGTATCGCGTATGCGCCAGCATGTTGGTTATCATGGCCGGTTGGACTTTCGCTACCGGAGCAAGAACTTCCATCGTACCCATCAAGATTTGTCCACTCGTTAAGACCACGGCGGCGGTACTGCTCTTCCTGGGCAGTGTCGTGTGAAGGGGCCCAGGATATGTTGTAGGCACGCTCTACTTGATATGGTTCCCTCTGGTTGGTCTGAGGCTCTTCCAGTCAGGGCGAGTCAAACCAGGTAACCTGATTGATAACACCAAACGCTAACATGCCGCTCGCTTCGATAACGCGCCAATCGGGCAAACGCACGGGCGATGTGGTGTTTCTGCTCGTCGTGCTGGTCACCTTCATCGCGATCTTTGCCGCCGAAGGCCATTCGTTCACGCCAGTGCAAGTTTCCGCGCTATTGGCGCTAGGCCTCGTCTTCGGGCTGATCGGCACGATCGGGTTTGGGCGGATCGACACGGTTGAGCCTGGCATAGCAGGGGCCGTGTACTTCACCATTCAGATCGGCGTGGCGTGTGTGATCAGCGTATTGAGTCAAGCGCCGGGGCCGGGCCGCATCCTGTTGCTGCCGCTCGTCGCGCAAGCCGCTGCCCTTCTGCGCCGCTCTGGAATCGTGCTGGTGTGTGTGGCCGTCGTCATCGCCGCCGTGGTGCCTGGTGCTTTGACGGATGACTGGCGAACGACGCTCACCTCGGCCACCACGTATCTGGCCGGCGTCGTGTTTGTCGTGGGCTTCACGCACATCGCGCGGCGCGAAGAACTCGCGCGGGCAGAAGTGGAACGATTAGCGGCCGAATTGCGCGCGGCCAACGACAAGCTGCGCGAGTATTCATTGCAGGCCGAGGAATTTGCGACGACGCAGGAGCGCAACCGGCTGGCGCGTGAGATTCACGACGGGCTGGGCCACTACCTCACGGCGATCAGCATGCAGCTGCAGGCGGCGCGCGCCATCTGGACGATCGATCCGGCGAAAGCGACCGATGCTCTGGGCAAAGCGCAAACGTTGACCCGCGAAGCGCTGACGGATGTGCGCGGCTCGGTGGCGGCGTTGCGGTCGCCGCCCACCGATAATCGGTCGCTGCCCGAGGCGCTGGCCCCGCTGATTGAGGAATCGTGTGCAACGGGCATTCTGACTGAACTGACGGTGAACGGTTCGCCCCGAGCGCTATCACCGCAAGCCGGCCTGGCGTTGTATCGGGCCGCTCAGGAAGGTCTGACCAACGTTCGCAAACACGCGCGGGCTTCGCGCGTCGATCTTGCGTTGGATTTCAGCGATGCCGTGGCGGTGCAGCTCGTGGTGCGCGATAACGGGGTGGGTGCGAGGCAGACCGATGGCGGCTTTGGCTTGATCGGCTTGCGTGAGCGCGTGCAGGGTTTGGGCGGCGAACTGCGCGCGTACACGCTCGCGCCCGATCACGATGGGCAAGGCTTCATCCTCGAAGTGAAAGTGCCCGGCTGATGACGATTCGATTGTTGCTCGTCGATGATCAAACGCTGTTTCGAGAAGGGCTGACGACGTTGCTGGCGGCGCAGCCCGATCTTGACGTAGTGGGCGAAGCCGTCAATGGTGAAGAGGCGCTGCGCTTAGCGGCGGCTGTTCGCCCCGATGTGGTGTTGATGGACCTGCGGATGCCGATCCTCGATGGGGTGGAAGCCACGCGCCGCTTGCACACTCGGCAGCCCAACGCGCACGTCATCGTGTTGACGACGTTTGACGAAGACGAAGCCGTGTTCGATGGGCTGCGGGCAGGGGCCGTCGGTTATCTGCTCAAAGACGCCTCGATCGAGCATCTGCTCGAAGCGATCCATGCGGCGGCGCGCGGCGAATCGTTCCTGGAGCCGGTGGTCGCGGCGAAAGTGGTCGCCGAGTTTACGCGGTTGTCGGCGTTGCCCGTTATGCCCACTCAGCCGCTGGCCGAGCCGCTGACCGAGCGTGAACGCGAAATCCTGCGTCTGCTCAAGACGGAGCTCTCGACGCGCGAGATGGCCGAGCAGCTGGTAGTCTCGGTCAATACCATCAAGACCCAGCTCAAGAGCATCTACGACAAACTCGACGTGCACAGCCGGGAGGAGGCGTTGGAGAAAGCGCGCGAGTTGAAGATGATCTAAGCGCGTCACGCCGCCAGAAGCATGCGGCATCTTCGACCCTCCAACCCCTCACCTGATGACACGCCTCGCGGAGCGGTCATCAGGTGAGGGGCTGGAGGGTGAGGCAAAATCACCCCGCCGGTGTGATGACGTTTCACCCGCCCGATCGATATACTGACCATCGATCGGGCGGATTTCGTTTATCACATCAGCACAGGAGGCTAACTCAATGAGCGCGCAAACCACTCAATCGCCGGTTGTTCAAAACCCCGACAAGGCGGCCCTCAACAAGCGATTGGAAAGCATCGGCTGGGGGCTGTTTCTGATCATGCTGGGCGGGTTCGCTCTCGTCCCCGAGCAAACGATCCCGAAAGGACTGTGGCCGATTGGAGTGGGCGTGATCATGCTGGGCCTGAATGTCACGCGCTACTTCAACAAGATTCGAATGAGCGGCTTCACGACTTTCCTGGGCATCATCTCCATCATCGGCGGCGTGCTGGAATTGCTCGGCGTGAAGTCGCTGGAAGGCGCGCTGTTCCTCATCATCCTCGGCTCGTACCTGCTGATCAAGCCGTGGTTCGATCAGCGGCAATTGTTTGGCAAGGCGGAAGAAAGCTAATCGGCGCGTCATTGCGAGCGTCTTTTCGCGAAGCAATCTCAGTCCCTATCAGTATGAGATGGCTTCGTCGCATCCTTCGACTGCGTGGC
>JAUQXD010001392.1 GCA_030834835.1 Thermoflexales bacterium
GAATTAACGGATTTGACAGAAGCCCTGCGCGAGTTGGTAAAGACGGAAGAGGTCAGGAAAGCGACACTCTGGCAGACGACGGAGTTGAAGGCGTGGGGCGTTGAAGAGGCACTGAGATCGTTTGGCGTGGAAGTGGTCTCGCCATATGCGCCGACCCGCGAGGTGGCCGAGTGCGAATTGGGCATTACGGGCGCGGATTTTGCCCTGCCAGAAACCGGGACGTTGGGGCTGAGATCCACGATCGAGCAGCCGCGAACCGTGTCACTGTTGCCGCGCGTGCATTTGTCGCTTATTCGAACTTCGTGTCTGCGTGCGGATCTCCATCACGTATTAGATGAAGCAAAGCAGGCTGGCTACTTCGTGTTTGTCACCGGGCCGAGCCGCACAGCCGACATCGAATTGACGGTGACGGTGGGGGTGCATGGGCCAAAAACGCTGTACATCTGGTCTGTGCCATAAAGCACGATGTTTGGGCGAATTGTCTAAAAACTGCCCCTTGACACTGGTGCAGTTTTTTTGTAAAATCACTGACAGCGCTGTCGTCATCGATAACGACAGGGTTGTCAGTTTTTCTTATTGTTCCCATTAGAATCTTCTCCACTTTAGTCGGGCAAGCCGCGCCGCCTCTGGCGCGAGTAGAACGTGGCATTTTTGGCAAGCGGATCCAAACTTTTGGTCTGGCGATGGAAATGCACGTCACTCTTCACGATGTAGCCAAGTTAGCAGGCGTTTCAACCAAGACCGTGTCGCGCGTGGTGAACAACCAGGGCGAGCTCAGTGTGGCGACGCGCGAACGCGTCCAGGCCGCCATCGAGCAATTGGGCTATCGGCCCAATATCCTGGCGCGCAGCCTGGTCAATCGCCGCACCAACACGCTGGCGGTAGTAGCCTGGGGCATCGACTATTACGGACCGTCACAGACCGTGGTCGGCATCGAGAATCGCTCGGACGATCTGGGCTATTCGCTGTTGCTTAACTTGCGGACGCGCCCGGATGAGACGAAGATGGATCACGTGTTGGATACGCTGGTTGATCGGCGCGTCGACGGCATTATCTGGGCCGTGCCGGAAGTAGGCGACAACCGAGCGTGGATCAGCCCTGATCGGCTGCAACAACTCCCCCCGATTGTTTTTCTCAGCGCCCGACCGCGCGACGGCTTGATGTCGGTGTCGGTGGATAACGGCTGTGGCGCGATTCTGGCAACGCAACACCTGATCGAGCAAGGCCGCCGCCGGATCGCGCAGATCGCCGGCCCGATGAGGTGGTGGGAGTCCCGCGAGCGCCTGAGTGGTTGGGAGACAACGTTGCGGGAGCACGGCCTGACACCGTCACCAGACCTGGTGGTGGAAGGGGACTGGTCGGCGGCGAGCGGCGCGCAGGCCATGCAGACCTTGCTGACGCGCGTGCCGGACATCGACGCGGTGTTTGTGGCCAGCGATCAAATGGCGATGGGCGCGCTAGGTGTGCTGCACCAGGCCGGACGAAACATCCCCGGCGATGTCGCCCTGGTTGGTTTTGATAACATTCCCGAATCGGCTTTCTACTGGCCGCCGCTGACGACGGTTTTTCAGCAATTGATTGATGTGGGCAGCCTGGCCGTTCAGAAACTGCACGAATGGATTGAATCGCAACGTAAAGAAGAGACTGGTTTTGCGCCTCAGGCGACGGTATTGATGCCGCAATTGATCGTGCGCCAGAGTTCTGCCTCGTAAGGAGTAATCATGCAGTATCGTGAATTGGGCCGCACCGGTTGGAAAGTCTCAGCGATTAGCTTCGGCGCGTGGGCCATCGGCAGCGCGTGGGGCAGCGTGGACGATGACGAATCGGCGAATGCGCTGCGTCGCGCAGTCGATCTGGGCGTGAACTTCTTTGACACTGCCGATGTATACGGCGACGGTCACAGCGAGCGGCTGTTGGCGCAATTGAAGCGCGAGCGCAAAGAAGAGATCATCATTGCCACCAAGGCCGGTCGACGGTTGGACCCGCACGTGGCGAGCGGCTACAATCGTCAGAATCTCACGGCTTTCATTGAACGCAGTTTGAAGAACCTCGAAACGGATTGCCTCGATCTGGTGCAGTTGCATTGCCCGCCCACTGAAGTGTTTTACATGCCGGAAACATTTGGCGTGCTGGACGACCTCGTCCAACAGGGCAAAATCCGCTATTACGGCGTCAGCGTTGAAAAAGTGAAAGAGGCGCTGAAGGCCATCGAGGATCCGGGCGTGCAGACGGTGCAGATCATCTACAACATTTTCCGCCAGCGCCCCGCCGATGTGTTCTTCCCGCGTGCGCAACAACTCAAGGTCGGTATTCTGGCGCGACTGCCGCTGTCCTCGGGGATGCTGACGGGCAAGCTAACGCGATCGAGTACGTTTGCGGCCGACGATCATCGGCAGTTCAATCGGCACGGCGAATCGTTCGATCGCGGGGAGACCTTCTCCGGTGTTGATTACGATCTGGGCTTGGATGTCGTCGAAGAATTGCGGCCACTCGTGCCGCAAGGTTGGTCGATGGCGGAATTTGCGCTGCGCTGGATTTTGATGGCTGATGCGGTGACGTGCGCGATTCCGGGCGCACGGCGACCGTCGCAAGCAGAAAGCAACTGCCGCGCGGCCGACCTGCCGCCGATCGATGCGACAACGATGGCGACGGTGCGCGAGATTTACGAGCGTCGCATCCGCGAGCAAGTGCATCACTACTGGTAATGCGGCTTCACGTTTTCAAAGCGATGACTTTCTTTCAAGATCTGAGTCCTTACCAATATTTTCTCAGGCATGAGCCGGTGGGGTTAACACCTGTTAACGTTGGATGGCTTGGTTACGGACGACCTTTCACGCAGGGACAGACTTCTCAAGAATTCAAAGACCGATTGCTTGGGTTTTGTTTGGATAAATATGTGGTGCACATCGCTCGTGGTTTCCATGTTTGTGAATTGTGTGATGTCACATTAGATCAATGGTATGACGAGGACAAAGACGACCATTCCAAGTATGGTGCCGGAACAGAATGGATGAGCATCGGTGATGGTGAGATCAGAGTGATCGGTGAAGCCGGGATCTACGCAGCACCGACTCTCATTTATCACTACGTCATTGAGCATGGTTATCAGCCACCTGATGAGTTTATTGAGACAGTTCTCAAAGGTTCGGGACCTGGTTCTGAGGAACATCAAGCATTACTGGCAAGATATAGACATGTGTAGAGTTCTGTTTGATCACCAACCACTTCTTTGCGGGCGATGAGCAATCGGAAATCAATCGCTTCGTTTGTAATCGTAGACATCAAGTGGATCGCCTCTGACGCGATCGCTAAAGGAGCCTGAAATCATGATCGACTTGCGGCAATTTGAAGTCTGGTTTGTTACCGGCAGCCAACATTTGTACGGGCCGGAGACTCTGGAAAAAGTCGCCGAACATTCCCGTGAGATCGCGCAGGCGCTCGATCAGTCCGGTCTGCCCGTGCGGGTGGTGTTCAAGCCGGTCGTGACGACCCCGGACGCGATTTATGAAGTGTGTCTGGAAGCGAACGCTGCCAGGAACTGCGTCGGCCTGATCACGTGGATGCACACTTTCTCGCCCGCCAAGATGTGGATTGCGGGCCTGTCGTCGCTTAAGAAGCCGTTCCTGCATTTGCACACGCAGTACAACCGCGATATTCCGTGGTCGACGATTGACATGGACTTCATGAACCTCAATCAGTCGGCGCACGGCGATCGCGAATTTGGCTTCATCGGCAGCCGCATGCGGCTCAATCGCAAGGTGGTGGTGGGTCACTGGCAAGAGCCTGACGTGCAAGCACAGATTGGCACGTGGATGCGAGCCGCCGCCGCGTGGCACGATATGCAGGGCCTGCGTGTAGCGCGTTTCGGCGACAACATGCGGCAAGTAGCCGTGACCGAAGGCGACAAGGTCGAGGCGCAGCTGCGCTTTGGTTACTCGGTCAATGGTTACGGTGTTGGCGATCTGGTGAGGGTCGTGAATCAAGTGACCGACGCCGACGTGGATCGGATGGTGGCGGAATACGAAGATTCCTACGTGGTAGCCGCGCCCTTGCAAAAGAACGGCGAGAGCCGGCCGGCCCTGCGAGATGCGGCGCGCATAGAAGTGGGTATGCGCAATTTCCTGGAGCAGGGCGGTTTCAAGGCTTTTACAGACACGTTTGAAGATTTGCACAGCCTGATCCAATTGCCCGGTATTGCCGTGCAGCGCCTGATGGCCGATGGTTACGGCTTCGGTGCAGAAGGCGACTGGAAGACCTCGGCCTTTGTGCGCGCGGTGAAGGTCATGGCGGCCGGTCTGCCTGGCGGTTCGTCTTTCATGGAAGACTACACCTATCATCTGGGTGGCAGCAGCCCGCAAGTCCTGGGCGCGCATATGTTGGA
>JAUQXD010001393.1 GCA_030834835.1 Thermoflexales bacterium
ACACGGCCCGTGCGCCCGGCGCGCAGCGACCCGTCCGGGTTGAGGGCGGCGATCCAGCCCCGTTCGAGCAACTGCGTCACAGTCTGCTCGCGAGTGTAGCGGCTCAACTCCGGGAACTGTTCGGCGTCGAGAATGCCGAGGACGGCCAGTCGTTCGAGGATTTGACCGGCGGCGGAATCGAGAGTGATGGGTTCGTCAGCGGTGTCTGTCATATCAGCCTCCTTGTCTGAAATCAGCAACAACGATCAGCAACAACAACAATTAATCGCCCTGTAGGTCGTTAGACCTCACGTTGATGCTTTTTGCTGATGATGCTGCGCTTCATATTTCACAATCAACTGGTCGGCCTGGTCGAGTTCGGTCTCCAGATTGCGACGCTTGGCGGCGAACTCACGCTTCACGTGCTGCACTTCCACCTGGGTGGCGGCGGTCGCCTGACGAGCGGCGTCACGCTCGGCGCGCAGTTGCTTGATCTCCTGGTTGAGTTGTTCGATCCGGCCCGGCCAGTCGAGGCCTCGAACAAACGCCAGGTCTTTCTCCAACTGGGCCACGGTCTGTTTCAGCCCGGCCTGCGCCTGCTCCAGTTCGTAGCGCCGCAAACGGCCCTGACCGATCTCTTCGCGCCAGGCTTCGACCAGTCGATCGATCAGTTCGGGGATTTCGGGCAGCACGAACCGGTCGTTGTCGCGCGCGATGTCCGGCATCAGCCGGATCAACGTGTCATACAACACCTGGCGCGCTTCCCGTCGGGCGACGGTGACCCCGCGCATATATTCCTCTTGCAGTTCGCGTTGCGAATAGCCAATCAACGGTAGTCGGGGCATATCCTATCCTCCTTGTCTCCCCTTATTGCAGAAAGGCCGGCGAATTGTGATTCTCGACGCGACGAAACTCCGGGTCGTCGCCGCCGAAGTTGAGCAGCAGGCCGACCGCCAGCTGCCCATCGTCGAGATAGGTCCGCAACTGGACGGCGTGCTCGTCCTTGAGCAGCCGCGCCTTCTTGATCTCGATCGCAACTTTGCCGTCCACGATCAGATCGACGCGATTGTTCCCGATGCGCCGGCCGCGATAGGTGCGCCACGACGTGGCCTGTGTCCGCACGAGTTGACCGCGCTGTTGTAACTCAAGCCGCAGGGCTTCGGTGAAGTTGGCCTCGCTGTACACGCTGCGATGCTTGAGCGCGCGGAAGACGGCATAGTAGGCGGCGATGATGATCGAGGTCAGTTCCTGATAGAGCCATGGGGGCATGCGCGAGTCTCCTGATTCATCAGCGTTGGAGGACGGCCTGCACACGCCGCCGCTTCTCGATCTGCCGGTAGTCGCTGCCGCTGAGGGTGAGCAGGACCGTATCGCCGACAAGCCGCGACAACGTGCGCGAACCGATCGCGGTGTCGAGTTGATCGAGCGGCTCATTGCTGGTGAACAGCGTTACGCGTTGCGCCTGCCAGCGCTGATTGACCACCAGATACAATCGCTCGCGCACCCACTCGGTGGGCCGTTCTGCGCCGAGATCGTCGAGGATCAACACGTCCACTTCGGTGAGGTCTTCCAGCAATGTGGCTTCGTGTTCGCGACGCACCTCACGATTACGCTCCCAATCCCAACCGGTGTGGGTGCGTTTGCCTTTAGGATCGTAGGTTTGTCGCAGCCAGTGAAACAGTTGCGGCATGTTGACAAACCAGACGCCGTAGCCGAGCGCGAGCGCCAGTTTGCCCAGCCCAACAACGCTATGGGTCTTGCCGCAGCCGACTGGCCCGATCAAGCCGAAGCCCAACGTCTGCTCCAATTGCGCAGGCAGATCGTTGGCGTAGTGCTGCAGGGCGAGGCGTGTTTCGTTAGGTAAGATTCGATCCCAGTCCAGATCGGCCAGCGTCTGATCCCGGAACCGATGGGGAAACTCGGCGTCGAGGAGGTGTCGTTCGAAGCGCTCGACGCAGTAGCACTCGTGATCTTCGAAGCGGGCCGTGCCGTGACAATCACTGCACGTGCGCAGGGCCAAGTCCTTCAGTCCGTCCAGGTTAAGTTGCGACAGGTCAGTCGTCGTGGTCATTTCGTCGTCCTTTCGTCGTATTTTCGTCGGCGCGGGAACCGATACCGGGCTCCCGCACGTTTCTGGTCACCAAAAACCGGCGGGTGTTTTTGGTGACTATTAATTCACAGCACGAAGCCGCTCATCGCATCGGTGAGTTCGGCCTCGCTCGGCCCGTCGGCGCTGAGTTGATCACTCAGGCCGCCCGCCCGCAGGGCCAATTTGAGCGCGGCGCTGCGCTGGCGCGGCCCGGCCTGCTCGAAGAAGCGGATCAGATCGTCGTCCTCGCCCCGGCGCAGGCGCAGATGCAGGTACAGATCGAGCACGTCACACGTCAGCCGTGGTCGCGCCATGTTCAGGCCTTCTTCTGCCGCAGGTTCGACAGGTTCAACTTGTACAGCCCGCGCGCGATCGACAGGATCGGCTCATCGGGCACGATGGCCTTGCCCTGAAAGCGCGCGGGCAGCGTGTCCTTGAGCAGCAGCGCGCCACCGCCCACCAACAGCAGCGCCGCGAAACGCCGCCACGCCGTGCCCCAGCGCTGCTCGATGAAGCCGGTCACCTCGCCCTCCCAGATGGGCAGCGAGTCGCGCACATCGAGTTTGCCCGCGCGCAGCAGCACATCCAGTTCGCCCAGCGAGTACAGCCGCAGTTGATTGACGAGTTCGAGCAGCCGCCGCACGCCAGCCGTCGTGCCGGCCGTGAAACGCTGCACGGGCGCTTTGTCGCGCACGACCAGCAACTCGATCGTGTTGAAGCCGATCGAGATGATGCCGACCTCGCGCGTGAAGGCCGTCTTGCGCGCCGGCACGAAGTGCCCGTCGTCGTCGAGTAGATAGTCGAACAACGCCCCGACTGGCTGCGAAGTCACTTTCACGTCGGCCACCTCGACGTGATACTCGCGGTCATCGGCCTGCCACGTGTGCGTGCCTTTGAGCCAACGCCGCGCGCTTTCGACGGTAGCGGGCGCATCGCCGCCGGACATTGGTTCGAGCGGCAAGCCCAGCATGATCTGCAGCGGCACATCGAGCGGGCTGCATTGCTGAATGTATCGGGTGAGCGCGGCCTTGAAGAGGGCGCGCATTTCGGGCGTGCCGCTGAAGCGATCGTGACTGAGGTTCTCGACAGGGCGGCCCCAGTCGTGCGCGCCCGCATCGACGTAGAACGAAGTCGCGTTGTCCTGAATGTGCAGCGGCGGTTTCTGGCTGGTGAGACCCAGCAGCCGCCCCACGCTGTGCTGGCTGTTGGCGCTGACCTGCGCCAGCACCTGCAAACCACCATGCGGGCCGTAGACTTTGATCGCGCCGGCTCCGGCGTCGACACTGATCGGCAGATAGTCGTTCATGGTTGTGGACTCCTTGTCAGAGATTCGGGTTGGGTGAAGAGCAGTTCGTCGGTCATATAGCGACCGGTCGTGGTCGATGTTGTTGCACGCGCCGTGGGTGGCAGCGTTTGCGATCGCAGCCCGGTGCGGAACAGACCGGCGCGACTGCGGGCGGCAGTCTGGGCCAGCGCATAATCCAGCCAGGCTTGCACGCGCTGCGGATCGC
This sequence comes from Thermoflexales bacterium, assembly GCA_030834835.1. Classification (GTDB taxonomy): domain Bacteria; phylum Chloroflexota; class Anaerolineae; order Fen-1058; family Fen-1058; genus JAGOBP01. Next base: position 3,580 of record JAUQXD010001393.1, read on the forward strand.
TCTGATGGACTTCGGCGATCTCGGCCGCGTCACCGTTCCAGCCGAGTTGATCGAGTTTGGTCTGGACCTCGTCGGGCAACGATATTTCATCGGGGACAGGCAGTTCCGGCTGCGCCACCACCACCACCTTTTTGCGCCGCAAGCCACCGCGGCCTTCGGCGCGCGGTAGTTGATGCGTCGTGCGCAGCGTGTAGAGCAGCAAGCCCGGCAGGTTGTACACCTGCGGTCGCCCGTGCAGATATTCGCCCCAGGCCTGGATCAACTCCGGCGTCACGTGGGGCAGGGCGGCGACCGCCTGCGCTTCGGCGGCCTCGCTGTCTACTGCAAACTTTTGCAGTGCGGTGAGATTGTCTTTTACTGCAAAGTTTTGCAGTGGATCGGGGGCGGTTTTCACTGCAAACTTTTGCAGTGAATCGGGATCGGTGTTTACTGCAAAGTTTTGCAGTAAGGACTGATCTGATTGTTGTTGTTGAATCAAGACCGATGGATCTTGATCTGGATCAACAACAACATGATCATTAGACACTGCAAAGGTTTGCAGTGCTGCAAAGTTTTGCAGTAAGGACTGATCGGATGATTGTTGTTGTTGGATCGATCCAGAGTGATCTTGATCAACAACAACATGATCATTAGACACTGCAAAGGTTTGCAGTGAAACCGGGGACTCGGTTAAGGCGGTATTGATCCGGATCTTGACAATACCGTGCGTGGTCGTCCAGCTGATCAGGCCGCGCTTGCGCAACGCGATCAGATGCCCCCAGGCCGACCGCTCGCTGCAATGCAGATAGACCGCCAGTTCCGCCACCGTCGCGGGCGGCAGATGTTGATGGTGCCTGTCGCGCCAGGCCAGCCCGACGATGCGGCAGTAGGCTTGAAACACCGACGCGGGCAGGTCGGCGTCGTAGACGGTGCTGGCGATGACGTTCACATATTCAGGCGGAATCGAGAGCGTCATGTGAGCCTCTCCGGCAGCGCCAGCTGCAATTGGACGGCCGTCGGATGCTGATAGCGCAGGGTGATCAACGCGTCGATCACCGCCAGCATCCGGCCGTCGAGTTCGGGCGTGTGCTGAATGAGATAGTCACCATCCGGCTGCGGCTGACCATCCAGCAGTTGCGCCAGCAGACGACCGAACGGGGTCGCCTGCACACTGATCAGGGCTGTATCCGGATCAGTGGCCGTCTGTAACCGAAACGTTGTGTAGTTGATCGTGAAAGCCTCCATGTCGCTCTCCTCAATCACCGGGCAGCCGTCGGTCTGAGTATCCCGGCGCGGGGCAAGCTGAACGCAGCCAGCGAGCCAAGTCCGCGAAAGGCAGCCGACGTCTGTCGAGTGGCTTGATCGATGCAAATTGGTCGATGTTCGGTGAAACGCCGTGTGTTCCACATCCCTGGCTGTGTTCCATGTGTTTCAAGTGTTTCGTGTTACGCCGAATCGTTCTCTGAACCCAGCCCTAAGCGATCTCGAAAAGGCTGTAACACGGGTCGTGGGTCGCGGGCGGTCTCTTGCGCGCCCAACAGTCCGACTGCCTCCCACTCATTCAGCAGGCCGATCGCCTTGTTGCGAGCGAGACCCTTGCCGCGAAACTCGGCCCAGACCGATCGGACATCGGTCTGACCCGTCGTCACAACCCAGCGCGCGATGTCTTGTGCCAACTCCGGGCGCACCCCGGCGATCGTGGGCACAAACGCAGCTGCTTGAGTTGATTGGGATTCAGCGCCGCTTGGCCCGTTCAGCGCCACGATGGCGTCCACATCCTCACCGTCGAGATAGACCATCTGCGTCTCAATCAGTTGGGTAGGTCGCTCGGCATCGCGCCACAAGGCGCGGCCTTTGATCGCCGGCAACTTCTCTGCGCCGACTTCGTTGAGCACGGCAAGTGACTTGTATCGATCGCTGGTTTGAAAAGCGATGCGGGTAATCATGTTGGCGCGCAGCAGTGGCGGCAAGACATCCGAGCCCATCTGCGTCCCCGCGATCGTGAGGAACACGCCCGCGCCCAGCACCTTGCCCGCCAGCCGCGCGAGCAGTGTGGCGAACTCGCCCGTCGGGCCGCCGCTTTGAAACACAAAATCAGGTAGTTCATCAACGACGACGTGAATGGCCGGTAACGGATGATCGCCCCGGGCATTGAAGTCATGCCAGTTATCCAGACGCGCGGCACGGATGGCTGCGAAGTGCTGATCGGCCAGGACTTCAATAGCAGTCAACGTATTCAACGCCTCATCGAGCGTCGTCGCATACTGCTTCAAATGGCGCAGGCCGCGCCAGCGATGCAGCGTGGTGGCCTTCGCGTCGATGATGATCAGTTGGTACCGATCGGGCGTGTTGCGGGCGGCCAGTGCGCCGATCCAGGCATTGAGCAGCGAGGTCTTGCCGCGCTGCGTGGCGCTGCCGATCAGCACGTGGCCCAGTTGATCCAGCGTGCGGTACGTGATGCCAGGTGTGTGCTTGAACTGGCCGACCGGCACGAGCAAACCATCAGCATTGATGTGTTGAATCACCTCCAGCGTGAGGCGCAGTGATTCGGGCAGCGGCGGCTGCGGCGCGAAACTCACCACGTACCAGATGCCCGGCAGGCGCTGGCCGGTGTGATCGGTTTCCAGCACTGCGATCGGTTGGCCGATCGTGCGCCGCAATTTGCGCAACGTATCCGGGTTGGTCAAGCGGGTGGAGGGGATGTGCCACAGCCGCGACTCGTCCAGTTCGATCAGGGCAATGTCGCCGTCGGGCGTCCACGCGATGCGCTTGACGCGCGGAGTGAAGACGATGCCATCGTCATTGCGATGCTCGATGCCGATGCGCTCGAAGGTGTGCCGCACCTGGTGCGCCAGTTGCAGATGACGCCCACGAAGTGTGGCCTGAGCGATCGAAGTCGTTTGAAAGTGAGTAACCACGGTCATATGCGGACTGCCTTTCAACACATGCGGTGCACAAAGTCCCCATCTTTTGGGGGAGTGCTCCCGTCGTCACCGGGCGGATTGCAGCACGCGCTCGATATGCTCGCGCATTTCAGGCGAGAGTGTGGCGATTAACGGATCAGGTACAGTCTCGGTCGTGTCGTGATCGATCGTGATCGATGACGTGGGTGTGGCTGCAGGTATATCCCATTGACGATTCAAGCGTCGGGCCTGAAGCAGGGCGATCACGCACACGCTCATACCGATCAGACCGAGCCACACGATGGCCTGCCGTAGGTCGTTGATGTGCTGCTCATTGGTCTGTCGATCGCGCGTGAGTTGCATGGCTTGCTGACCGATGATCGTTTGCTGATCGCTCAGTTGCGCTTGCAACCCGGCGATCTGATGGCGTGCGCCCGTCAGTGCCAGGCGCAGTTGTGTCTGTTCGTTCTGCGATACAGTGAATTGATTGACGGCCTCGCCGGCGCGCTGTAGTGCAACCGTTGCCGATTCGACGGCACCCCGAGCGGTCTGTGTCGCATCATCGGCTTGACGTTCAGCCAGCAGGGCTTTCTCCGTGGCGGCCTGCGCTTCAAGCGCATTGGCGCGCTGTCGTGCCTCGGCTGCGGTGATCTTGGCCTGCGCATTGGCAATCGCCGCCTGGGCATTCGCGAGCGCTGCATTGGCCGCAACCTGCAATTGGGCGGCGGCCTGATCGAGTTGGACCGGATCGGGCGTGGCCGTCACTACCGGGACCGGCGGCGGGCCGGATTGTGCCGTCACGGGTGATACGCTCAGGATTAGCCCGATAACAGCCGTGAAGGCGAAGAGGCTCAAGCGGATCTTCATCGCGCACGCTCCAGGGCGGCTTCGAGATAGCGCCGCTGGGCCGGATCATTCAGCAGGATCAGTTCCGGCGGTTCATCAGGTTGAAAGACGCTGGCCGTGCGCTGCACCACCGAGGCCGTGATCTGCTGCGCGGCTTGTGGTGTGGCCCGCATGGCCTGCCCGGCGATCCAGCCCGCGACGCCGTTGTTGTCCAACTTGATCAGATCGGCGGATGAGGCGTCGGTGGTCTGCGCGCTCGTGCGCCCGACGACGTGCCACTGTGTGAAGGCCTCGAAGTTGCGTTGCCGAATGGAGATGATCGACGCCGTGACCGTGGCGATCAACCGTTCCAACAGCGTGGGGCCATCGTAAACGACATAGGGGCCAATCTGCTGCTGCGTGCGATGAATGATCTTCGTGCCGATTGCGATGGTC
>JAUQXD010001394.1 GCA_030834835.1 Thermoflexales bacterium
GACGCTCTTCCGATCTGTATCTTAGACCGCATCGAGAAGCTGCTCAGCTCTTCTCCCATTATCGAAACACCAGAGGCAGTGAGGCTTCGTGCAGCTCAACGGGCACTTGAAAAGAAGGCACCGTTCCATCACGACAAGAACGCGATGGCCGATGCGATCCTCATCGAGACGTACGCCGATTGTGTACGCGACAAGGCAGCGTCCGGTGTTCGCTTTGCGTTTGTCACGCACAACAAAAGTGACTTCAGCGTCGAGCACGGCAATCAAAAGATACCGCACCCGGACTTCGCCAACCTCTTTTCGCGCATCAAGTCACTGTACTTCATCAACCTACCCGAAGCGCTCCGCCGTGTCGAGCCTTCACTTGTCACTGAAATCATGCTTGAGCATTCGTGGACACAAGAGCCACGGGGCCTGACCGAGATTCTCGAAGCTGAGGATTTGCTGTTCCATCAGGTCTGGTACAATCGGCACTGGAACATGCGGCTCGGCATCGAGGAGGGAAAGATTAAGGTCATAGACAAGGAAACCTATTCCCGGCCACCTCGCACATCGGAATCGATCCAGCGCGACGTATTGAAAGCAGCTTTGAAGGCCGCCCAGCGGGTCGAGCGTCGCTACGGCAAGAAGAACCTCGGACCGTGGGATGATTTCGAGTGGGGCATGATCAACGGCAAGCTCTCCGCACTTCGTTGGGTCTTAGGAGACGACTGGGATATGCTCGACACATAAAAGAGCGTGTGATCGCCGAAGGCAGTGCAGCAACAAGTCTACTGCCCGCCAATGCGTTGAAGCGGACTCGCGTTAGGCGTCAACGCGGGCTCACCACAATTCATTTCCCAATCAGGAGCAACCCCATGCCCACCGTTAAAACTTTCACCCCGGCAAACACCCCCACACCCATCGGCCCATACAACCACGTGGCGAAGGTGGGCCAGTTCATCACCATCGGCGGAACGGCGGGCGTGAACCCGGCCACCGGCCAACTGGCCGGCGCGGATGTCTATTCGCAGACGCGGCAAATCCTGCAATCGTTTCGCGTGATGCTGGAAGCCGCTGGATCAGATCTCGCACACGTGGTGCACATCAATGTGTTTCTGCTGCACATGAGCGACTTCGAGGAGATGAACCGCGCCTACGTGGAAGTGATGGGCGATCATCGACCGGCCCGCACCGTCATCGGCGTCAACGAACTGCCGAAGCCCGGCGTCTTGCTGACGATGAATCTGACGGCGGTCACTCTGGAATAGCGCGAGTTGTCGATTCGACATTGACAGCCCCCGGCCCGATTGGTATAATGTCGCCATCATGAAAACGATCACTGGCGCGCCGATCCATCATCACCACCACACTCATCATTTGATGAGTTAATGGCGTTTGGGTCGCGGCACAGCGGTTTTCTCCATCCGATTGATGAAGCGTGGCCCCGACGGCCGCGCTTTTATTTTGTCAGCCGCCGGCCAATCGATCATTGACCGGTCACCGATCACCGATCGACCAATTTACTATTTCCCAATTTACCAATCTACTAATCACGAGGTTCACCATGAAACCAACCATTCGCCCCATCAAGGGCACCCGCGATTTTTATCCCGAAGAGATGGCCTTTCGCACCTGGCTGTACGGCAAGATGAAGGCCGCCTCGCAGAAATTTGGCTATCAGGAATGGGAAGCGCCGATCCTCGAATCGCTCGAGCTGTACGCAGCCAAGAGCGGTGAAGAATTGGTGAAAGAGCAATCGTTCGTCTTCACCGATCGCGGCGGCGACACCATCACGCTCCGCCCGGAACTGACGCCCAGCCTGGCGCGCATGGTCGCACAGAAACAACGCGAACTGCCCAAGCCCATCCGCTGGTGGTCATTCGGCCCGTTCTGGCGCTACGAGCGCCCGCAAAAAGGCCGCACCCGCGAGTTCTTCCAGTGGAACATCGATCTGCTGGGCGTCAACTCGCCCTATGCGGATGCCGAACTGGTCGCCATCGGCGCGGAGTTCTTCAAGTCCGTGGGCTTCTCATCACAGCAGATCGTGATCAAAGTCAACAATCGCAAGTTGATGGAAGCGCAGATCAAATCGCTGGGCGTCGATCAGGTGGACGGCGTTTACCGGCTGATCGACAAGCTGGATAAGCTGCCCGCCGACAAGTGGCGCGCCTACGGCCTCGACGACATCGGCTTGAGCGCCGATCAAATGGATCGACTGTCGGTGCTGTTGAACGACAGCGAGTTGTGGCAGCAATCCGATGAGCTGGTGGCCTTCTTCAGCGCGATCGACGATCTGGGCGTGCGCGACTACGTGGAGTTCGATCCATCGGTGATTCGCGGCCTCGCTTACTACACGGGCGTCGTCTTCGAAGCACGTGATCGCAGCGGAGAATTTCGCGCCATCCTGGGCGGCGGCCGCTACGACAACCTCGTCGGCGATGTGGGCGGCGAGCCGCTGGGCGGCATCGGCTTTGCGATGGGCGATGTGGTGATGGGCCTGGTGATCGAGCGCTACGGGTTAAAGCCCGCGCTGCGCCCCACCCCGGCCGGCGTCATCGTGACCATCTTCGATAAGTCGCTGGTGAAAGTGTCGGCCCGGATCGCCGCGCAGTTGCGATCGGGCGGCGTGAACACCGAACTGTTTCCCGAAGCAGCCAAACTCGATCGACAGCTGAAGTACGCCAACACGCAGGCCATCCCCATCGCCATCATTGTGGGGCCGGATGAAGCCGCGCAAGGCAACGTGACGGTGCGCGATCTGCGATCGGGCGCGCAGCAGGTCGTGGCGCAAGATCAAATCGTCGAAATGGTGAAGAGCCTGATTCGCTAGTGCGGTTTGCAGCGAAAACTGTTCCGCTTGTGTCATGCTGAGGAGCACTTTTTGCGACGAAGCATCTCTGGTCCAGTCATCAACGTCGCCAACTGTAATAGAGATTCCTCACTGCGTTCGGAATGACACAGCAAAACCCTTGTGAAAGTCGCGCGCGCGTGGTAAAATCTGCCTCGCGCTAACGCGCCAAAACGGTGCCTGTAGCTCAATGGCAGAGTACTGGACTGTGGATCCAGTTGTTGCGGGTTCGACCCCCGTCAGGCACCCTCTTCAATGAACAATGATCAATGACCAATGAACAATGGTTGTTGATCATTTTCATTTCTCAATGATCATTGTTCATCACCGTCCTACACGTCTAGCTGGATCGGAGGCACACGCTATGACCGCTCCTCGACAACACGCCATCGTCATCGGCAGCAGTGTGGCCGGCCTGTTGGCCGCGCGGATCTTATCCGATCATTTTGAGCGCGTCACCGTGCTCGATCGCGACTCCCTGCCCGATGAACCCGAACCGCGCAAAGGCGTGCCGCAAGCCACACACGTTCATATCCTGCTGCGACGCGGCGGATTGATCCTGGAAGACTTGCTGCCCGGCTTCGATGTCGAGCTGGCGCAGGCGGGCGCGCCGCTGATCAATTGGACCAGTGACTTCGTCTACTTTACCCCGGCCGGTTGGGGGCCGCGTTTCCCGTCGACGTTGACCACGCGGGGAGGTAGTCGCGGCCTGCTGGAGTACACCCTCCGTCATCGCGTGGCTGCCCGCTCCAACATCGCCCTCGAGGCGCGGTGTGAGGCGATCGGGTTGTTGACGAACGAGGATCGATCGAAAGTCACGGGCGTGCGCCTCAACTACCGCGATCGGACTTCAGACGCCCGATCGAACCTGCCCGGCGATCTCATCGTCGATGCCAGCGGCCGCACCTCGCACGTGCTGGACTGGCTGACCGACCTGGGCTACACGCCGCCTGCCGAAACCGTCATCGATTCACATCTGGGGTATGCCACGCGCGTCTATCAGCGCCCGCCGCACTTCGCCGCCGATTGGCGGGTCATGATGGTTCGCGCCCGCCCGCCGTATGGCACGCGCGGCGGCCTGATCTATCCGATCGAGCACGATCGCTGGATGGTCAACCTCGGCGGCGCGGGCGATGAACGCCCGCCGACTGATGATCCGGCGTTCGTCGAGTTCATGCGCACGTTCATTCATCCGGCGTTATACGAGGCGATCAAAGACACAGAACCGCTGTCGCCGGTGTACGGCTATCGACGCACGGAGAATCGCTGGCGGCACTACGAGCAGTTGACGCGCTGGCCGGAGAATTTTGTGGTGTTGGGTGACGCCGCGTATGCCTTCAATCCGATCTATGGACAAGGCATGACGGTAGCCGGGCTGGAAGCGCAGGCGTTGGATCGATGGCTGCGAACAGCACAGGGGTGTCTGGATTTTCAGAAGTCGCTGGCGAAGGTGGTGCGCCTGCCGTGGCTGCTGGCGACGAACGAAGATTCACGCATACCCGGCGTTGAAGGCAACGCGCGTCCAAACCGATTGGACGCACTGTTGCAGCGTTACATCGACGAAGTGGTCTGGCTGGCGTCGGCTGATGCCGTGACGTTTGAGACCTTCGTGCGTGTCTCGCATCTTACCGCGCCACCCACCGCTTTGATGCAGCCGCATATCGCGTTGGGCGTGCTTAAGCGCTGGCTGCGCCGGCTCAAACCGGCCGGGCAGTCGACTGATTCGATTCCGGCTGCGCCTGCTGCGCGGCTGCCGGCAGGGTGAAGTAGAAGAGACTGCCGCGACCGACTTCGCTTTCCACGCCCGTCTGCCCGCCCAGCTTCTCGGCGATGCGGCGCACGATGGACAGGCCCAGCCCATGCCCCTGAATCCGCTGGGTATGCAGCCGCGTGAACTCGGTAAATAACCGGGCTTGCTGTTCAGCGGTCAGACCCGCGCCATTATCGCGCACCCAGTAGCGCACCATGTCGCCGGTTTGATCGGCCCCCAGTTCGACGCGGGGCGAAATGCCGCCATACTTGATGGCGTTGCTGATGTAATTACTCCAGATCTCCTCGATCCACGGTGCATGCCCGATAGCCCGGGGCCAGCTATCCGGGACAAGGATTTCGGCGCCAGTTGCCGCGACCAGATCGGTGAAGCGCTCCAGAGTCTCGGCCACAATCGCCCGCATATCCAGCACGCGGACATCGACCTCATCCATCTTGCGCACACTGGCCAACAGGAGCAGTTCTTTCACGATGCGCCCCATTTTGCGGGTGGTCTGCGACATCCGCGGCAGGATGTCGCGCAAATCGTCGTGCGCCAGTTGCTCAAAGTTCTCTTCCAGTATCTGGCTGAAGCCCATCACGATGCTGAGCGGGCTGTTGAGATCGTGCGCCACCGTGTGCGCAAACGC
>JAUQXD010001395.1 GCA_030834835.1 Thermoflexales bacterium
CACCGGAAAATAGCCACGGATGCCGCTGGCGAATGGGTTTGTCGCGGCCAGTCTTGATCACGACACGGGCTGTCATAAGTCACTCCACACAGAAACTGGCGCACGACACAACTTGCCGCGCGCCAGCGCTGATCTAGATGAGACGGTCAATTAAGCGTTACGACTTCTTGCCGCCAAACAGGCCGCCCAATGTTTCACCGGCCTTGCCCACCACATCGCTCACCGCGCCGCCCGCCTGACCGGCCAGGCCGCCCGCGCCGCTCAACAGATTCGTTACCTGCTCGCCGATGGGGGCGGGTAACTTGTCCTTGATGAACGCCAACACTGATTCAACCGCTTGCTTAGCCTGCTCAGCCGAAATGTTGGCCTTCTCCGACACCAGCTTGATCAATTCGTCCATGTTGGTCTCCTTATGATGTTTGCAGCAAACGGTTCAACGCCGTCTCATCTAAAATCGTTACGCCCAACTGCTGCGCTTTCGCCAGCTTGCTGCCGGCCGCTTCGCCCGCCACCACGTAGTCCGTCTTCTTGCTGACGCTGTCGGTGACTTTGCCGCCCGCCGCTTTGATCTGCGCCGCGATTTCGTCACGCGGTTTCGATAACGTTCCCGTGATGACAAACGTCTTGCCGGCCACCTCACCGCCCGATGGGATCGGCGCGACGATCACGGCCTGCGGATTCAAGCCCGCTTTCTTGAGGCGCGCCACGAGATCATGATTGGTGTGGCGCGACGTCCACTCGACAATGCTGGCCGCGATGGTGGGGCCGATGCCGTCGATCTGGGTGAGGTCATCTTCTGTCGCGGCCATAAACCGATCGATCGATCCGAACTGCGTGGCCAACGCTTCGGCGGCCACACTGCCGACGTGCGGAATGCCGAGGCCCGCAATCAATCGATCGAGTGGCCGCGATTTTGAAGTCTCGATTGCTTGCAGTAACTTATCGGCCTTTTTCTCGGCAAAGCCTTCCAATTCCAGAAGTTGATCGCGCGTGATCAAATAGATGTCGGCCACGTCTTCAACCAGGCCCGCTTCGATCAACTGCGAAGCAATCTTTTCGCCCAGGCCGTCGATGTCCAGTGCGCCTTTGCTCACGAAGAACTGCACGGCCCGATCGAGACGGCCGGGGCAATCGCGATTGGGGCAATAAATCGCCACCTCGCCTTCGCGTCGAATCGTGGGCGTTTCGCAGAAGGGACATTTCTCTGGCGGCGCGATCACTCGTTCGTCGCCAGTACGCGCTCCCAACACCGGTCCGGCGATATAGGGAATCACATCGCCGGAGCGCTTCACGATGACGCGATCACCGATACGAATGTCCTTGCGCAAGATGTCATCGTAGTTGTGCAGCGTCGCCCGTTCGATGGTGACGCCGCCGACCATCACCGGTTCGAGGATGGCATACGGGGCCATCACGCCGGTGCGACCAATGTTCACGCCGAGGTCGATCAGTCTAGTCGTCGCTTCACGGGCCGGGAATTTCAGCGCGATCGCGCCGCGGGGGTCTTTGCCCGAGACACCTAAGGCGACCTGCAAATCGAGAGCGTCAATCTTGATGACCAGACCATCCGCTTCAAAGGGCAACTCGTCGCGCTTATCGCGCCACGTTTCGCAATAGGCAATCGCTTCGTTCAGATCATCGAAGCGGCGAACGGCATCCGTGACCGGAAAACCCAGATCGTTTAGATAACGCAGCAGTTCCCACTGCGAGCGCGGCGTGGTGCCGTTGGCCGAGACGATCTGATAGCACAACAGGCTAATCGGGCGTCTGGCTGTGATACGCGAATCAAGTTGACGCAGGAAGCCCGCCGCCGCATTGCGCGGATTGGCAAAGGTCTTGCCGCCTTCTTTCTCAATAGCGGCATTCATCGCCTCAAACGCTTGTGTTTCGATGAAGGCCTCGCCGCGCACCACCAGCGTCTCAGGCACGACGGTTTTGCCGCGCACGGGAATCTTCAGCGGCACAGCCCTGACCGTGCGCAAGTTCGGCGTGATGTCTTCGCCGATGATTCCATCGCCGCGTGTCGCACCCTGCACGAAGACACCGTTGCGATAATGCAGCACCACCGTCAGGCCGTCGATCTTGGGCTCGACTGTGAACTGCATTTTGCGCCCGGCCGGAATCAACTTGGCGATGCGCTCGTACCAGGCGCGCACGTCATCACCGTTGAAGGCATTCGCCAACGAGAGAATCGGCGCGGGATGCGCGACCTTCGCGAAGCGCTCACTCAACAGACCGCCCACGCGCTGCGTGGGCGAATCGGGCGTGATCCAGTCGGGATGCGCCTCTTCGATCTGGCGCAGTTCGACCAACAACCGATCGTACTCAGCGTCGCTGATGACGGGATCATCGAGCACGTGATACCGATAGTTGTGAAAGTTAATCTGCTCACGTAGTTCCGTGAGCCGCTCGCGTGGTTCGATTAAGCGTTTGTGTTGATCGGCCATAGGTTCAACCATGCGTACCGCGTAATGCGTGCTACGTAAAGAGCGCTCAAATTACGCAGTACGTATCACGTATTAGAGGGAGGCTTTAATCGCCCCGCCGTCCACTGGCAGTACAACGCCGTGCACATACGACGCGCGCGGCGAAGCGAGCCACACCAGCGCGTCGGCGAATTCATCCGGTTTACCCATGCGGCCAAACGGAATCGTCGCCGTGATCTTGCGCGTCTCGTCTTCGGACGTGGTGCCGTTCAACTGCGCGCGCCCCTGCATAAGTTCTACCACGCGCTCGGTTTGTGTCCAGCCCGGCGCGATGGCGTTGACGCGAACGCCCTGCGGGCCGAGTTCATTCGCCAGCGTCTTCAACATCCCGATCACGGCCATGCGCAGCGAATTGGACAGCAGCAAATT
>JAUQXD010001396.1 GCA_030834835.1 Thermoflexales bacterium
GCCTCTCTTTGCGAAAGGTGAAGTCCGGTTTGCCTGGCAATGCTTGATGACGTCGCCAACCGGTGATGTGTTCCTGTCGCAGCAAGGCGACCAAAGCAAGCTCGGTGTCCTTGTTTCCACGTCCGCGAATATGGGACATTACTTCCGAGCGTTTCGCCTCTGAAAAGACATCCATGGATTAGACCTGCTGTATCAATTCCGCCACTATCTCTGCAATCTTACGTGCCAGAAGTGGTGGGACTGCGTTGCCGACTTGTTTGTACTGCTCCGTTCGTGGCCCCTCGAAGAAATAATTGTCTGGAAAAGTCTGCAAACGCGCAGCTTCCCGCACTGTGAGGCTGCGGCATTGGCTCGGATCATAGTGAATGTAGTAGTGGCCATCCTTGCTGATATGTGAAACTACAGTGGTTGATGGTCGGCCACGTAACTGAACCCGAAAGCGATCATTGAATTTGTTTTCCTCCAATGCCGCCTTGACGTTCTCGTGATGTGGTAGCAAGGCTTTTGGAAGGTCGCCTAATAATGGTGAGCGCTTGTACAGGTGGGCAAAGACAGCAGCAAAGAAGTAGCGATGCAAATCTGTCCGAATGTGTGCTCTTGTGCCGTGATTGCATACGCCCTCAAGTCTTGGATCGCCATACCATTCAGCATATTGACTCGGAATCGTTCGGTTAGGCAAAAACTCGCCTCCGCGACCAAGGCTTGCTCCAATGTCGCGCAATGCGCCATTGATCGCTTTGCTCAATTGGCTGGATGTCTTGCCTTTCGTCAGCCATTTGGCCCCAGCTAGTGCTTTTATTGCATCACGCCAAGCTTTGGCTGAGTCTTGTTCTTTGGATAGTCCGCTCCGTAGTCTGGGCAAATCATCGATTACTTGTTCAATTGACACCATAGGTGCAGTGATCAACTGGCGCGGCCGAACGACTAAATCGGAACGAATTCCCAAGATGATAACCCTATGCCGCGCTTGTGGTATCCCATATTCTTCTGCTCGCACAACGAAACCTTCGGGCAAATATTTCCCTAAAGAGTCAGGAAGAGCTTTGACCACTGGCATCAAATGATATGTGAGAACATCCTGTTCAGATTGACGCGCCTCGGTTATGACAGATAAGGGTTCGGCAAGATCAGAGAGAATGCGTTCAAACATGCGCTGCTTTTTTACCTCTGCCGATAGTAGCCCTTTAACATTTTCCATCACAAAGACCGGCGGTCGATATACCGCCAGTATGCGCAGATACTCTCGGTAAAGAAAGTGGCGATGATCGTTTTCGTGTTTCTCCTTTCTCTCCTTGTCCTTTTTACTGTCCGCACTGCTCATTCGCGAACGTCCCACCAGCGAATAGGCTTGGCAAGGTGGCCCCCCAATCAAGACCCAATTGGTCTGACCATCTAGTGCCGTCCGAATACGTCCGTCAACTTCGTCATCTGGAGTGGAGGTTGCACCCAATTCAGCTTGCCATGCCTCTACAGCAGCTTGCCTGGCTTGATCTGGATGTCGGCCAAGGAGTTCGCTGCGAGATATTCGCCCAGCCAAATAGTCGTAATAATCTTTTGGAACGTTTTGTCGTGGGAACTGGCGGAAAAAGGCTCTTAGTTCCAGTGTGCGATGTGCTTGCTCATCCATCTCAATGGAGAGCTTGATCTTGAATATAGGCTCGTTATTTTCGGCGGTGAGCGAGGAAAAACCCTCACCTAATCCGCCTGGACCTGCGAATAGATCGATGATTGGAATTGGCATAGTATCGAGAGTTTACCACTGAATTATTGTTGCGTCATGGACAGCGTGCAAGACTGGTGCATTGAGCGTCCTATTTCCGCCCTCTTCCTACCAGCTACATGTCGTCCGGCTGGATTATCCATCCATCGGACGCTGCCCGCCACCCGCCCCTTGTCGTCAGCAGGTCGCGCCTGATAGGGAGTGCAACGTCAAAATAGGGCCGTGCAACTGCCAGATAACGGAGTGTACGCCCCAGATAGCGGGATGTACGGGTGAGATAGTGGACTGCACGGGGTGGATAGCGGGGTGCACGCCCGGGATAGCCAGATGTACGAGCCAGATATTGGGATGTACGCCCAAGATAGGGGAATGTACGGGTTAGATAGCAAAGTGTACTGCCCAGATAGTCAGATGTAAGTCCCAGATAAGGTGCTGCAAGTCCAAGATTGCCCGCCGCTTCGCTGATTCGCCTTATCTGCGTTCATCCTGTAATTCAGCGTCCCATCACGCTTTTCCCCACACCGGCCAGCCTTTTGCCGCCGCCACTTTTGCCAGCTCCGCATCGGCATACACCGGCCTCGGATTGCCCACGCTGTCGAACAGGCCCATATCCGTGATGCTGTCCGCGTAGGCAAACGAATTGGCCCAATCCACCTCATAGCTCGATTGCGCCAACTTCGCCTTCGCCGCCACGCCCTTCTGCGCGCCGATCACGATCGGTCCCACCACGCGGCCCGTGCAGCGCCCATCGCGCATCTCCAGATCCGACCCCACCGCGACGTGCGCGCCGATGGTCTGCCCGATCGCGGCGACCATGTCCGTGAAACCCGTCGACACCAGCGCGATGACGTGCCCCTGCGCCACATGGTTTTGCAGCAGCCCGATCGTATCCTCGCGTCGATGGGGCACTACGTACTCGTGCGCGATGTAGTCGTACAGCCCCTGCAATTGATCGGCATTCCAGCCCCTGACCAGCCAGGCCAGATGCGCCCCCCACGGCCCGCGAAACTGCTCCTGGCTGATCAACTTCAATTTCCGCAGCGCATACGAGGGCAGATGCGCGTACCAGAAAGCGCGCACCGGCCACGGCCCGCGCTTCCGGCGAAAATAGTCCAGCATCCCGCGCCACACATGCCCCGTAAACAACGTCCCATCCACATCAAACAACGCCGCAATCGTCTTCAAGATTGATCCTGTATGAACCACGACGCCAGGCGCACCGCCAGCCCTGAGCGCTGGAAACGGCGAGGGCACGAAGAATCACTAAGACGTCTTAGTGTGCTTCGTGCCCTTCGTGGTTAGATTGGCATTATGCACTATGCATTATGCATTATGCACTCTTCCTACTTCTTCGCCGCCATTTTCTGCTTGGTCTCCGCCACCAACTCTCGCCGCAGAATCTTGCCCACCATCGTCTTGGGCAGTTCCGGCTTAAACTCGATGGTGCGCGGGCGCTTGTAGGCCACTAACTTGTCCTCGCAGAACTTCTTCAGATCGGCCTCGGTGGCCGTCATGCCTTCCTTCAACACCACCCATGCTTTCACCATCTCGTCGCCCCGGGCGGGATCGGGCACGCCGGCCGCGGCCGCTTCCAGTATCGCCGGATGCATCGCCAACACTTCTTCGATGTCGCGCGGCCACACCTGGAAGCCGCCGACCTTGATGAGTTCCTTCTTGCGATCGACGATGTAGAAATAGCCCTCTTCGTCCATGCGGGCGATGTCGCCGGTATGCAGCCACGGAGCGCCGTTGGGATCATCAGGATGCTGGCGCAGCACGTTATGGGTTTCGGTCGGCATATTCCAGTAACCGTACATTACCTGCGGACCGCGCACGCACAACTCGCCGATCTCGCCCGTCGGCAGCACCGTCGTCTCGTCGTCCAGGCTCACGATGCGGCAGTCCACATCCGGGAACGGCACGCCGATGCTGCCCACCTTGTTTTTGCCTTGCAGCGGATTACAGTGGCAGGCGGTTGGCGCCTCGCTCATGCCGAAGCCTTCCACCAGCTTGCCGCCTGTGATCGACTCGAACTTGTTCTTGATTTCCATCAGCAGCGGCGCGGAGCCGGAGATGCACGCGCGGATCGAGCGCAGATCGTGCTGCTCGATGCCTTTATAGTTGTTGATGGCGTTGTACATGCGCGGCACGCCGGGGAAGATCGACGGGCGATACACATCGATGGCGTCGATCATCGAATCCAGATCGCGCGCATTGGGCACCAGCACCATCGAGGCGGCCGCCTGCACCGCCGCCGACATGCCCGCCACCATGCCGTACACATGGAACAGCGGGATCCCCAGCAGCCAGGTCTCCGCGCCTTCTCGCGCATCGGACAGCCACGCGCGGATTTGCAGCGTATTCGCCACCAGGTTGCGATGCAGCGCCACCGCCGCCTTGGGCACGCCCGTCGTCCCGCCCGAATACTGGAACAGCGCCGAGTCATTGCCCGTGACCGTGACTTTAGGGCGCTGCGCGGGCGTGTACTGCGCCAGCAAATCCATAAAGGACAGATGCCCCGGTTCCAGCGTCACCCGGTCGCCGCTCTTCTTCTCTTTGGCCAGCGAAAACAAAAAGCGCAGCAGGCCGCTCATATAGTCTTTGATATTGGTGACGATCACCGTCTTGATGTCGGTATGCGGCAGCACCTGTTTGATCGTATCGTAAAAGCGGCTCATGCACAGGACAACTTTCGCGCCGCTGTCCTTCAGTTGATGCTCCAGTTCCGGCACGGTGTAGGTGGGATTGCTCGCCACGACCACGCCGCCCGCCTTCAAAATGCCATAATAGGCGATGACGAACTGCGGGATGTTGGGCATGAAAATCGCCACCCGATCGCCCTTCTTCACCCCCAGGGCCGCCAGCGCCGCCGCCATCCGATCGGACAGGTCGTTGACCTGGCGATACGTCAGCATGCTCTTGGCAAAACCTTGATGGGACGGCTTGAAGTGGATGGCGGGCTTGTCAGGGTACTTGGCCGCGCTCTCTTCCAGAAAAGCGAACAACGGCTTGTCTGGATAGGTCAGTGAGGTCGGCACACCTTTGTCGTAGTGCTTAAACCACGGCTTGTCGGTCATCGTCTGCCTCCTGAGGGATAAATTGTGTCGGGCTGTACAAAGTATATAGTAAGCATTGCGCGGGTGTCAACCACATAATTCGGTAAAACTCGGCCTTTTGACCGATTGCTTACCGGCAGGGGTTCTGGCTATAATAGCCCTATGCTTTTCAGGCCGTTGCTCTCTCAGTGCGCTTCCCGTGCCGGATGCGGTCAGCACGACTTTGGAGGTAACTCGATGGACAGTCCGCGCGT
>JAUQXD010000151.1 GCA_030834835.1 Thermoflexales bacterium
TGCGACCTGTTGATCATTGATGTAGCAGGCAAATTGATTGCCGATAGCCACGACCCGGAGGGTATTGACCTGCCCGGACTTGATGGCCGTTGTCTGCGTCCAATCGACCACCATTTTGACATTGGAAGTGGTGTGAATCGACACATTGAAATAGCCATCGTCAGCCACTTCAAATGCATACCCTTGATCATATGCATACCGGAACAAGACACTATAGTAGCCATTGCGCGGGCCGGATATGCGTTGAGCAGCGACCGACGCGTCAAAATCCGCAAACGTCGCAGGCAGCAGTGAGTAGGCATACGTGTTAGGTCTAGCTTCTCGAATTTGCAGTTGGCCGGCCTCGATCTGCGCGGCCAGATCAGTGTATGAATACACGCCCCAAGCCAGGTCGTTGTTGTCAAATCGCTCGGTGAGCAACGTGGTGCCGGGCTTCGCTTTTGACCCGTCGATGGTGAACCGGCCCGAGACCGCCAGTTTGCCGGCTTTCACCAGCAGGCCGTATGTTCCGGGGAGCAACAGGCGAGGTTGATCGAGTAATACGCGCACCCGACTGCCCGACGTCACCGTCAGATAGTCGCCGACTTCCAGCACATCGTAGTCATTACGGGTCAGCACCCACAACAGTTTCGATTTCTCGGGCAGATTCGCAAAATCAACCGAGGCATACACGGCCTGGACCCCGTAGTCGAACGTTGCGCCGTATCCCTTAGCGTCAGTCAGCCCGGCATTATCGGCAAACACCAGGTTCGATACCGACGGTTTCGGATCTCGCGTGGCCGTCGGGGCGAGCGTCGCCGTCGCTGTCGGTTCGGGTGTCGCCGTGGGCGGCACCGGGGTGGCCGTCGGCTCAATGGTTGGCACAGCCGTCGGCGTCGGCTCCGGCACGGGCGTCGCGGTCGCACACGCCGATAGAAGTAGCGTCAGTATCACCGCGCTGCTAAAACATCTGCTCAACACTTTCCACATCCTCTACCTCCAAATGTGACCCGGTGGGCCATAGTATGATCGATCGAACACTGTCCGCACACGCAAAACGCGGAGACATCTCTGGCCCATTTAGTAGGTGTTGAGATGCCCCCGCGTCTCTGTACGAGAAGCATTATGCGCCTGAGCCAGATGCCTGTCAATACGTAGAACTACTTATTGCGCGCTGTCTGCAGGCGACCGGCCGGAAGCAAGTCAGCCGTGATTATTGTCCCAATTGCGCCAACGCCTGATTCAGCAATCCTTCAGCATTCTTAAGCACTGGCAAGGCCGCGCCATAGTCCAACACGCCAACCGACCCACCGCCCTGGTTACAGACGTCGACCGCAGTCTGAACTTTGGGCAGCGCTAAGTCAATTGCCTGGCGATACAGGCTGTAGGCCGTTTGAACATTCGCCGGCTGGGCGTTTACGTCGTAGGTTGGCGCAGTCTTCAGCACATTGTATTCGTCGATAAACGGCGCGCACGCGCCGCCGCCCTGATAGACCTTGCCGATGTAGGACATAGCGGCCAGCGCGCGGCGAATCACGTTGACCAGCGGCATGTCAGCCGATACGCCGCCCTCTCGACTGATCGAGTCGAGCGCCTGGCCAAACGAACCTGCCGCCCGCTGCAACACAGCCACGAGCACGCCGCGATCATTCTTGCCGAGCACGCCGCCGCCCTTGCCGCATTCCTGGATCATCACCGCGCGGCTGTCGACCAGCTCAATGCCGTGCCGATACTGCGCGTACGCCTGCTGCATCATGGCCGATTGGCCGCCGGTATCATATTGCGGAGCGGCGTGAATGCCCTGATACTTCTCGATCAGCGGTGCGCACAATTCGACGCCGCCGGAGGCCATTTGATTGACCAGACCGATCATCGCCAGAGTTGCGTCAAACGATTGTTGAACGGATTTTTGCAGAGTCGAAGGTTGCGATGACACACCACCGCCCGAACTCACCACCGGCGCTTTGGTATTAGTCGGCCTGGGCGTGACGACCTGGGTCGGCTTAGGCGTTGCGGTTTTCGTCGGCAGCGGAGTAGCCGTCGGCGCGGGCGTATTTGTCGGCGGCACCGGCGTCGCAGTCGGCGGAATTGGTGTGGCCGTCGCCGTGGGTTCCAGTGTCGCAGTCGCCGTCGGCGGCACCGCTGTGACCGTTGGCTCGATGGTTGGCACAGCCGTCGGCGTCGGCTCAGGCGCGGGCGCCGCGGTCGCACACGCCGTCAACAGGCTTGCCAGGATTACTGGAAAGAACTTGCTCACCACGTTATGCATTCTTGATCTCCAGAGACGATGTGTGTTGCACACGCAAAACGCGGGGACATCTCGCCCGTCAATGGGTACCGAGATGCCCCCGCGTCTCTGCACGGGAAACATTATGCGCCTGAGCCGGACGCCTGTCAATACGTAGAAATACTTATTGAATCAGTCCCTGCGCCACCATCAACTCCGCATTCAGCAGCGAGCCGCCCGCCGCGCCGCGAATGGTGTTGTGCGACAGCACCACGAACTTGACATGGAACAGCGGGTCTTCACGCACGCGCCCGACCACCGTGGTCATGCCGTTGCCAGCATTGCGATCGCGCCTCGGTTGCGGCCGATCAACCTCCGATTTGACCTCGATGACGCAGTGCGGGGCCGAGGGGAGTGATTGAACGATCGGTGGCGCTTTGAAGTCTGCCATCGCCTGCGAGGCCTCTACCGGCCCGATGGGTCGATCAAACTCGATCGAGACACAGACGGTGTGCCCATCGATCACGGCCACGCGATTGGTGTGCGCGGAGATCTTGATCGGCGCATCGATCACGCCCGATTGATCCAGCCGCCCCAGCATTTTGAGCGGTTCAGTCTCGACTTTGGCTTCCTCGCCGCCGATGTAAGGCACAACGTTATCGATCGCGTCGAGCGAGGCCACACCCGGATAGCCCGCGCCCGATAGCGCCTGCATCGACACGACGAAGGCTTTGCGCAGGCCAAAGGCGTCCAGCAAGGGCCGAAACGCGATCGTGAAACCCGTGGACGTGCAATTGGGATTCGTCGCGATGAAGCCGCTCCACTTTCGATTGTGCTGCTGCACTTTGATCAGTGCGGTGTGATCGGGATTGACTTCGGGGATCAACAGCGGCACGTCTTGATCCATGCGATACGACGAAGCGTTGGAACAGACGCCGTGTCCCGCGGCCGCAAACGCCGGTTCGATGACCTTCGCCTGTTCGGACGGCAGCGCCGAGAAGGCCACGGCTGCATCGAAGCCGGGTTCGGTGGGCACGACCCTCATCGCGCGCGCATAGTCTGGCATGGGCGCATCCAACACCCAGCGGCAGGCGTCACCGTAGGTCTGCCCCACGGATCGATCGGAGCCGGTGAGTGCGCTCACTTCGAACCACGGATGATTATCCAGCAACTGCACGAAGCGTTGACCCACGGCGCCGGTCGCGCCGAGAATAGCGACTTTGATCTTGGACATGATATTCTCCTGATGAATTCACAATGCGCAATGCACAGTTCACAATTGAGCATTGTGCATTATGAACTATGCATTATGAATTAGCCGGTGAATACTTCTAACCGCCTCATCCCCATCCTTCGCATCGACGATGAGGCTGATACTACACTCGGACGAGCCTTGCGCGATGGCGATGACGTTGAGCCGATCGTTGCCCAGTGCACTGAAGATGCGGCCCGCGATGCCGGTGGTGTGCCGCATGCCCGCGCCGACGACGGTGACGATGACGACATTCTCCAGCGCAGCCACATCGTCGATGTCTTGCTGTTCCAGTTCGCGGCGGAATTCATCTTGCAGGGCGGCAACGACCGTTGAGGTTGAGATCGATGGAATGGTGAAGCAAATGCTTTGCTCGGATGATGCCTGCGTGATAAGGCTGATGCTGGTGTGAGTGCGCGCGACGGCGCCAAAGGTGCGGGCGGCTACGCCAGGTACGCCCAGCATACCGCGCCCTTCCACGGTCAACATCGTCTGTCCGCGAATCACTGTGACCGCTTTGATGTCGCCCAGGGTATGACCGTTGTCTTTGACGATCTGCGTGCCGGGCTGCTGCGGATTGAACGTGTTCTTGACCCATAGTGCAATGCCGCGCTCGATGACGGGGCGAATGGTCTTGGGGTGCAGCACCTTCGCGCCGTAATAGGCCAGTTCGGAAATTTCGCGATAGGTCAATTCGGACAAGGTCTGCGCGCCAGGCACGATGCGCGGATCGGTCGTCATCACACCGTCCACATCGGTGAGAATCCACACCTCGTCGGCGTCGAGGGCGACGGCCAAAATCGCGGCGCTGTAGTCACTGCCGCCGCGTCCCACCGTCGTGATCACGCCGTCCGGTGTCGCGCCGATGAAGCCTGTCACGACGGGGATCATGCCTCGATCGAGC
>JAUQXD010001397.1 GCA_030834835.1 Thermoflexales bacterium
CGAGGCATACGAGGGGAAACTTCGTGTCTACCCGGCTCAATTTTGTGGCGATTCAACGCAAGATGAGATACACTTAACGCGAAACCTCAAACTTGAAAGGATCAACCATCGTGAGTGAATTTCATCTAAAAGTGGGCGAACCTGCGCCCGATTTCGAACTGACCAGCGACAGCGGCGCAAAAGTGAAACTATCGGCGCTGCGCGGCCAGCGTGTGGTGGTGTACTTCTACCCCAAGGATGACACGCCCGGCTGCACCACGCAGGCGTGCGGCTTCCGCGACAACTACGTGAACATCCAGGAGAAAAACGCCGTCGTGCTGGGCATCAGCCCGGACAGCGAGAAGTCGCATGTTAAATTCAAGACCAAGTTCAACCTGCCCTTCACACTGCTGGCCGATGAAGATCACGCCGTGTGTGAACTGTACGGTGTGTGGGGCGAAAAATCGATGATGGGCAAGAAGTACATGGGTGTCCATCGCAGTCACTTCGTCGTCGACGAACACGGCACGTTAATCGACGTGCGATACAAGATCAAACCCGAAGACAGCGTCAACGGCGCGCTCAAGATGATTGGACTATGAGATCAGTGCAATAGCCGCGCAGTGCGATAGTTAACGAAAAACTCCAGCCGCGTCTGCTCGGCTGGAGTTTTTCGTTGACTCGCTGATTCGCTGAATCGTAGATTCGCTTTATCGCTGAGTCGTTACAATCGCCGCCACGCCGATCTGCACCAACTCCATATCGACCTCTTCGGGCAAGCCGCTGACAGCAACAGAGCCGACCACAGCGCCGTCGACGATCACGGGCACGCCGCCGCCCCAGCCGATGTAGCGTGGATCGCCGTAATAGGCCATATCAAAACCCGATTGTGGATCGCGCGCCGCCTGACCGATCTCGCGCGTGGGCTTGTGTTCACGCGCCGCCGTCCATGCTTTGTTCGTCGCGATCACGATCGAGGGCAGCGGTGCGCCGTCAAGCCGCAGCAGGCTGATCAATTCGCCATGCACATCGGCCACTGCGATTACGGCCGCTTGATTCCGTCGCAGCAACTCGGCCTGAATGGCCTGAATGGCGCGTTGCGCCTCGGCATGTCCCAGACTACCGTACTGAATCATAAACCCTCCTGTATCAAAATCAATCTTCGAACTCTTCAACAGCCATATGATGTTCGCTGAGATCAACTACCACGGAACTCACCTTCACTTCAAACCAGCGCTTAAATGTACGCAGGTCGCGCGGCTGCGGCCAGCGTTTCCTGTCCGGATACCAGGCCGCCAATTCCTGCGCAAAAATCGTCGCATAATGGCGCTTCAACGCTTTCGTCACGTCGGCCTCAGTCCAGACCTCGTCCACCAGATAAACGCTTACCTCGTCACCCGGATCGTTGATCGTCAGCGCCGTCTCTGACTGATCAAATGAATTGACCCAATCGATGAAAGGTTGTCGGGGAATCACCGTTAGCGCAGCCCGGTTGACTTCATGAGTAAGCATGTGCCTGTTACCTCTTCTCATCCGTCAACGAACTGGCGCGTTGACGGCGGCGATAAGTTCGCTTAACAGGCGCGGGCCGTTCAAGTGAGGCAACCCATGCTTGACGACGCCCGCGCGGGGGATCCGCTTCCCATCGATCGATCACACCGCGCCCGTCGTCCCCGTCCCACGTCTGCCCGATCTGCTCGTGGAGATCGGGCGGCGTCCGATCGTGACACAGCGCGATCCGGCCCTCGGTGGGCTTGAGATCAAGATCGTGCAAGTCACACAGATTATTCTCGTTGAGAAACGTACAGCGTCCCGTCGGATGTGCGGGCGCTTCACCGCTTTCACGGCCCGCAATCGCCGGCGTCAAAACATACACGGTCTTGTTCTGCGCCCGATCGAACCACCAGTCGATCATAAGCCGATCGGCATAGCCCGCGTCGATCAGACGCTGCGCGTCGATCGGCGTCGGCCAGCACGGCCGCCGCTGGCACATCGCCTGACATTCGAGGCAAGCACAGGCCGTAAAGGTCATCAGGGTATTGGCAGCGTCAACGCCAGAATCGCCCCAAGCGCACCCGCGAAGGCGAAACTAAAGAAAATCAAATTCAGGCAGGTGCGATAGGTATAGTAATTCCGCCAGAAGAAGATCGAGTGCTTCTTTCGTTGGCGGTCGGTCAGATAGGCTTCACGCTGAAAAACCCGCGTAACGTGCGGCTCGTCGTTCGTGGACTTGAGATCGCTGAGTCCTTCGAAATACTTCAAGGCCTCTTCGGCGATCTTGATCAAATCACTGGTGCGTCGATCCCACTTCCAGAACACATACGACAGGACGATCAGCAGCACGCCCAGCAGCGCGCCAACGCGCATGGTCTGAGTGTTCTGCAAGACGGCAAACAGCGCGCCCGCCAGCACCGACGCAATGCTGATGTAAAAGTTCGCCGCGATCAGGCGCTGTTCGGCGTGAACCTGGTAATAATTCCACGCCTGCTGGTTCAAGGTGTTTTCAGATTCAGTCACGCGCCCGTCCTCCAGTGGCTTCAACCCGCTCCGCAGGTATACCCGCGCCGGGAGTCCCGCGTCGGGAGTATAGAATGAATTCCACCGTGCGTCAAACCTGCTGCTTCATTTTCAGCAATTCGCATTGTGGCTAAAAGCGAGGAGTCAGGCACGCTGCGCGCCAGACGCCGGTTGCGTGGGCGTGCCGCTGCGCGTCCTCGGCTGCATCGAGAATTGCTGTCGCATTTTGACCTCATTCCGATCTTGTTTTCCGCCCAGTTCCCCATTATTGACCTGTGAACCTCTCCAGTGACTTGCGAGTAAATACAGCAAGATTACGGCGCGCTGTTAGCGCGCGCACACGGTGTGCGTGTACAGTGTACGCACACATCGTGCCCGAGCGGTCAGCTAACCGCCCAACATTATGCCAGAAGTACTTTCATTCGCCCAAATCCAGACGCTGAACCCGCAACCGGCGCGCATCTTGACAACCAAGCTGTTCGCGCCGCGCGCCCGCGCGCAGCGTGTCGCCCGCCCGCGCCTGACGCAGCGGTTGACCGAAGGTCTCCATCACAAAATGATGTTGATCTCCGCGCCGGCCGGCTTTGGCAAAACCACGCTGCTCAGCGAGTGGCGCGAAACATCCACCGCCGACGCGGTCTCCATCGCGTGGGTGTCGCTCGATAAAAGCGATAACGATTTTGCCCGCTTCGTCACTTATATCATCGCCGCACTGCAAACCATCCAACCAGGCTTGGGCGCGCACGCGCAGGCGCTGTTAAGCAACCTGCCTGTCGCCAGCGAGGCCGTCCTCGTAAGTCTGATCAATGATCTGGCCGCTTTTGACGGCGAAATCGCCGTGCTGCTGGACGACGCGCACGTCATCGACTCGCAGACCATTCACGAGGCCATCGAGTTTCTACTGGAACACCTCCCGCCGCACGCGCATTTGATCATGGCCAGTCGCACCGAGCCGCCGCTGGCGTTGGCCCGGCTGCGCGCGCGCAATCAACTCACCGAGATTCACGCCGCTGATCTGCGGTTTACGCTGGACGAAGCCACGGACTTTTTGCAGCGCGTGATGAAACTCGATCTACCCCCGACCGAACTGACCGCTTTGATCGACAACACCGAAGGCTGGGCGGCGGGCTTACAGCTCGCGGCGCTCTCGCTGCAACAACCGGCCGATCGATCACGCCCGCTCGGCCCGGTGCCCGGCAGCAATCGTTACATTCTGGATTATCTGGTGGAAGAAGTTTTGCAGCGCCAGACTGAAGATGTTCAAACGTTTCTCCTGCAAACCTCCATCCTCGAACGGCTCAGCGGCCCGTTGTGCGATGCCGTCATGGGACATGACGCCGGCATGGGGCATGACGCCGTTACCGGGCAAACCAACGGCCAGGCCACGCTCGAATTGCTCGATCGGCTCAACCTGTTCGTCGTGCCGCTCGATACCACGCGCCAGTGGTATCGCTATCACCATCTATTCACCGAACTCTTGCGCGATCGTTTAGCGCATTGGCAGCCCGATCGCGCGCCGCAGTTGCATCACCGGGCCAGCGAGTGGTTTGCTGCGCACGCTTTGCCGCGCGAAGCCATTCACCATGCGCTGGCCGCCGGCGATCACGATCGGGCCGTCCAGCTGATCGAGCCGCTGGCCCGCGAATTGCTGGGGCGCAATGAAGCGGCGACTTTACACCGGTGGCTCACCGCCCTGCCCGTTTCCCTGGTGCAGGCCCGCGTCAGCCTCAGGTTGAAACTGGCCTGGGCGCAGGCGCTAACGGCGCGCTTTAGTGAAGCAACTGATACACTCGATGCGCTGGACATCGCGCTTAATGACAGCCCGGCGCTTGAGCCAGGTCTTACACCAGATGCTGTGCGCGGCGAGTTATGCGCCATCCGCGCCACGATCGCGATTCGCCGCGGTGAATGGACGGAGGCGAGTAATCTGTTGCACGCCGCCTGGGAGCTGGTGCCCGCTGAAACAGCGATGCTGCGCGGGGTCGTGGCCGCACAGCGCGGCATAGCGGCGCTGTTTCAGGGCGACCTCATCACGGCTGCACCGTGGTTTGAACAGGCGATCGAGTTGAGCCAGGCCAGTCACAATCCGCGCACGGCGTTGACGTCGTTCAACAATCTGGGTGCCAGCCAGGCGCTGCGCGGTCAACTGCACGCCGCCGCCGATACCTATCGACGCGCACTGGCCCATGCCGATCAGCATGTTACGACACTCGATCTGCAGCCACACGCGATGACCAACATGCTGCACATCGGCCTGGGCGAGACGCTGTACGAATGGAATGAACTGGACGCCGCTGAAATTGAAGTTCGCCAGGGTTGGTGCGCAAGCGACGATCAGGCCTGCGATGAACAGGCTCAGCTGGCGGGCTATTTAATGCTGGCGCGCCTGCGACAGGCGCGCGGCGACCTCGACCGGGCGATTGCAGTCCTAGACGATGGCGAGAAATTTGGCGAACGCTGTGCATCGCACTGGGCAATACTCTGTGACGTGAGGACTTTGCGCGCCCGCTATCAACTTCAACAGGGTGATGTGGCTGCGGTTGTGCGCTGGGTGACATCCATCGGGTTGGCGTTGGATGCGCCAGCCGCTGAGCTGTGCGCGCAAGCGAGCGCGTATCTGGTCCGGGCACGCCTGTTAATCACGCAGCGTGATCCGCAGGCGCTTGATCTCCTGGCTCGCCTCAGCGCTGCGCTGGAAATCAGCCAGCACCGCGGCGTGCAAATCGAAGCGCAAGTGGTGCTCGCGCAGGCGCAACAGCAACACGGGCAAACGACGGCGGCGCTCAACACGCTGCAACACGTGCTTGAACTCGCCGCGCCGGAGCTTTATACGCGTGTATTTCTGGATGAAGCTCACGTGCGGCCGCTGCTCATTGAATTGCGATGGCAATTGCGCTCAAGTGGCGAGTCGCTGGTCATCAACCAGATCGATCGGTTGTTGGCGGCCATGGGGGTCGCCACCATTGCGCCGCAGTCGGCGGGGGTG
>JAUQXD010001398.1 GCA_030834835.1 Thermoflexales bacterium
GCTTGCATGCCAATACTCCTTGTGTGCTCTGTGTTCTCTTGTGGCAGATTTGCCTTGCCGCCACAAAAGAACGCAAGGAGCGCAAAAGAAAAATGCCCTCTTTGTGTTCCCTGTGTTCTTTTGTGGCAGATTTGTCTTGCAACCACCAAAGAACGCAAAGGATTCCTCGCCAATTCTTTGCGTTCTCTGTGTTCTTTTGCGGCGGTCTTATCGTGTTGAACGCAGGGCTACATCAACAACGGCAGCGTCTCAAGGTGCAGCCGCGCATACTCGTGATACATCAAAATCTCGCCGGTGCTATTACTGGCTTCGGCCCGTGAGATGAGATAGACCACCACTCCGATGATAATCAACGCGATAACGACTGCAATGGCGACCTTGATCGCGGAAATTGGCTTCTCGCCCTGCACCTTGCCGCTCTGTCCGTTGATCATGAACTGGAAGGTCTTGTTGTTGTAACGATACGAGGCCACCCACACCGGCAGCAGCACATGCTTGTAGGTCAATTGCGAGAGATCGGTGCTGACGCTGAGGTTACGATGCGTATCGCCGGGCACCAGCCCATCGCAGGCCGAACGTTCGTGGCTGTAAAGAATCTCGCGGCCCAGCGGCCACGCCTCAGCCAGCGGAACCTGATACGACTCCGCACTCCAACCCGCCAGAAAATCCGGCTTGTAGGTCAGCAGTTTCTGCGTGTCGTACGGATACACCTTCTGGAGAATCTTCAAGTTGATACTGCGCGTGGCATACACCAGCACATCGTCATAGTCGCCCGCGTGATGGCCACTGGTCCAATACCAGCGGACCTTCTGCACTTGCTGTTGTTCGCGCACCTGCTTGCCATCGCGCGTCACCGTCACCCATTCCGTCTCGTAGTAGTAATCGCCCGACTCGGCCCGCCAGTTGCTTTCCGCGTGCGCGTCGAAGGTCCAGAACGGCAGGTAGACGCCGCGCAGTTTTTGGCCACCGCCCAGCGCCTTCAGATCGTTGGGATGGAACCAGCCCTGCCCCAGCCAGTCGCGGAACTTGCGATGCGCCGTCGCCTCGTCGACGGCAAACGGCACCACCGACTCCGGCTGAATCAATTTGGGATCGGGCTTCTGCTCGATGACCTGATTGGAGCCGCAGAACGGACACTGCGTCGAGGTCACATTGGCCGGCACGTTCACCGTTGCGCCGCAACCTTTGCAGTTGATGGCCTTGACTTCGGTGCCATACCCGTGCGCCTTGCCCGAATCATCTTGCAACGATTGCAGCAGGTCATGTTCCTTCACGGCGTCGGTCACCGTCGGTACGGGCATACTGTGGCCGCAGAACGGGCAATTCAACATCCCGCTGGCCGCATCGAAGTTCATCTTGCCGGCGCATTTGGGACAGGGATAGGTTTGTGAAGCGGCAGCGATGGGTTCAGGTGGTACGGCGGGTGCTTCAGTGCTCATCGTAACCCCTCATCACAACGAGAATGGCGCAAGTATAAATCGCGCGCGCTGAATTGCCAATCAGGGCAGCCGCAGCGTCTCGCCCAGGCGCGCGCCCGTGTCAGGATCATACAGGCCGATTTCAATCGCATCGGCTAATGGCAGCGTGTACGTATCGCTGATGTACTCACCCGGTATCCACCACGAAGTTGGGTACGCCCCCAGTTGCGGTTGATTATCCTGTCCGCCGATTTGCTTGCCCGCCGCATCCAGCGCATGCGTGAAGACGGTGTAATCTTGCTCGATAGATCGAACAGAGCGCCAGATCAACGTCAACCCGATTGAGTCCGCACGCCGATCGAGGTTATAACCCACCAGTTCGATCGCCTCGCCAAACATTGCATCCACGCGATGCTGGATCGCCGGTTCATCCGTCATACGATCGCCCTGATACAAATTGATCGTCCCCAATTCGATTGGCTCACTCGCCCCGACGATCACCTTCAGCGTGTAGTCGCCTGAAATCAAGTCGATCGGCGAATGCAGCCGATAACGATCAGCCACGATGACGTCCGCCGGCCACCGATCAAACGGATACGTGCCATGTACCGGTCGCGTCGTCGTCAACGGCGTGGTGGTTTTGGCTTGCAGCGAACAGTCGCACGATTCCAACTCCAGCGAAACCGATTCATCGCTCAAGCGCGCCTTCAAATGCGCCGCGCTTTGCCAGAACAGCGTAAACCCGATCGGCGCGCCCTGCTTTACCGAAGGCGTCTCGATGGAATAACCCAGCAACTTCAGACCGGGCACAACTTCACGATCAAGTCGCGTCCCGATGCTCAGTTGTGAGGCATCCGTTGTCACCTGATCCCACACCAGCGGCGACAAGCGCGCCATGGTGCCGCCGAAACTGTCATCGACCGCGACGATATTCAAACGCGCATTCGCGCTCTGCGAGAACAGCCCTACGCGCAGTTCATACTCGCCGGGCGGTGCACCCGCCGCGATGGGCACATCCAATCGATTGATGATGATCTCGCCCGGCGTCCACTCTTCCGACGGATAATCGAACGAGCCGGTCTGTCCCCATTCAAAGCCCCACGCATCGCGCAGCTGCGCAAACGTCGAATAGTCGCCGCGATCAGGTGGGTTGAGTACGCGCCAGTAAAGTGTGATTGACACGTTATTGCGATCTGTGGCTATAACATCACGATCTTTATTGCCATCCTCGCGATCAAAACCAATCAACTGAATGATGTTGCCGTAATTCACATCGAGTTTGACTTGAGGCTCAATCGTTGGCTGAACATCAAGATGATAGGCGAGATAATTCGTCTGCCCATCCGGCGCAGTTGGCGCAGCCACCAACGCTGAATCTGGCAAGAAACGCTTGAGCCACGCCTCGTCCGGCAAGGCCAATCGTGCAAAGAATAGATTCGCTGGGCCGTTCGGCAGCACGACGACGCGATTACCCGACAGCCACTTGTAGTCGCCATATTTTTCGGCCAGCGCCGCCACCGTCGGATGACGATAGTGCAGTGCCGAAATGTACACTGGGCCATCATTCTTAGCCTGATTCAGCGCCGCCGAAATATCCGCCAGATCGCCATCGCTCTGAATGTACAGCTGCGGCTCATTCACGTACTGCCCAAAGTAGGTTGTGCCTGCTTCAACGGCGGTCGCGATCAAAACAAGCACGGCCGCACCGCGAATGAACACAGTTCGACCTTTGTAATCTGTGTTCATCCGTGTAATCCGTGTCCAAATGCTTTTGCCCAACCACCACGCGCCCAATGCCGGGAACGCAAATACTGTCGGCATCAACCCGATGGCGCGCAAGTTGCTCGGCGTGATCTCGTTCACGGCCAGTGCCGTCGGCAACAGCATCATCAGCGTCAGCGCAATCAAACTGAAGTATGAGCCGCGCCGCTGCACCGTCCGTCCGCGAAACACACCGACCATCGCAACGATAGCGCCAATCACAAACAACGCACCCAATACCACCGGAAATAATGGTCGCC
>JAUQXD010001399.1 GCA_030834835.1 Thermoflexales bacterium
TTACGAGTTCGACGCGCTGGTCGTGGCCTTATTGGGCGGCGTCAGCATCGCGGGCGGGTTTGGGTCGGTGCTCGGCATGTTCGTCGGCGCCATCCTGCTCTCGGTGATGACGACGGCGGCGACCAGCCTGCTGCTGTCACCCGATTGGCAGTTCACACTCAAGGCGGTGGTGACCTTCGCCGCCATCCTTGCGCAGCGGTGGGCGTTGGATCGGCGTAACCGGGGCTAACCGATCCGGACGACCTCAAGCACAGGAGATAAGTATGACGACTCAAACAGCCATGCGCAAGACCACCGGCTCCGATGAGCGTTCCGAGGCCAGGCGGGCCGCCGTCAAGAAGTACTATATTTACGTGGTCCTGCTGCTGATTGTTGCGATCTTCAGCCTGGTTAAGATTGGGGAGGTCGGCTTGTTCGGCCGGGGCGCCTTCTTAAGCCCGGACAGCGTGATCAACATGCTGCGCATCTCGGTGCCCATCTTGACTGTGAGCGGCGCGTTCACCCTGCTGATGATTTCCGGCTATATCGACCTGTCAGTTGGCAGCGCGATGAGCCTCAGCGCAGTCGTGTTTAGCTGGATGATCCTGAATGGCTTCCCCTTCCTGCTGGCCTTCGTGCTCACGTTGGTCGCGGGGATCGGGATGGGGCTGCTTAACGGCTTCAACGTGATGAAGCTCCGCATCACCCCCGTGATCGCCACCCTCGTGACGCTGAACCTGTTCAAGGGCATCGCACTATTGATCGTGCCGGACGGCACGTCCGCGATTAAAAGCACCGCCGCTCAGAAGATGCCGGCCCTGATCAATACCTACGCCCGGCAGGATGTCTTGCTCGGCCTGCCGTTGGCCTTCTTCGTGTCGCTCGCCGTCATCCTAGCGCTGGTCATCGTACAACGCAAGATGGTGCTGGGCAAGTATGCGGCGGCGATCGGCGGCAACCGGACGGCGGCAGAACTTTCGGGGATCAGCCCGGTGAAGTATGTCTGGGTTTTGTACGTGATAGTCGGGTTCTTTGCCGCCGCGGCCGGGGTGGCGCGGGCCAGCTACATGTCGCTGGGCGATCCACTGTCCGGCGAAGGGATGGAAACAGCCTGCATCATCGCCGTGCTCCTGGGGGGAACCGCCTTCTCTGGCGGCGAAGGGTCGGTCGCAAAGACGATGATCGGCGCCATTATCATTACGTGCGTAACGACCGGCCTGATGACCGTCATCCCCGCCTACTGGCAGACGCTGGCGATGGGCAGCGTGCTCCTCGTCGCCGTCGTCATCAACCAGCTGATCTCACAGGAAAAAGTCAAA
Source organism: Thermoflexales bacterium (assembly GCA_030834835.1). Lineage (GTDB taxonomy): Bacteria > Chloroflexota > Anaerolineae > Fen-1058 > Fen-1058 > JAGOBP01. The sequence goes on from JAUQXD010001399.1 coordinate 1,299, forward strand.
GCGTAGCAGCGGCGATTCCGCGGCCCCGGTCCACTACCATTCGAGATTTTGCCATGTTCAAGATGCCCGTTGGTCTTTATGAAAAAGCACTGCCCGCTGATCTGTGCTGGGAAGAACGCCTCGCCGCGGCAGGCAAGGCCGGCTATGACTTTGTCGAGATTTCGATCGACGAGAGTGACGAGCGTCTGGGCCGGCTGGATTGGTCGGCGGCAGAGCGATCGGCGTTGCGTCGTTCCATTGAAAACACCGGCGTGCGCATCATGACGATGTGCCTGAGTGGACATCGCAAATATCCGCTCGGCAGTCATACGCCCGAGCTCCGTCAGCGAGGCCTGGAAATTTTGCACAAGGCGATCGATTTTGCGGGCGACATCGGGCTGCGCGTTGTTCAGGTGATGGGCTACGACGTCTTTTATGAACCGAGCGACGATGAGACGCGAGCGAACTTTATCGACGGTCTTCAGTATGGTGCTCGTTGGGCCGGACAGGCCGGCGTGATGTTGGGGCTGGAAAACCTGGATACGCCGTTTGTCGAAAACTTGAGCAAAGCGCTGGCGATCATTCACGAAGTCAACTCGCCCTGGCTGCACCTGTATCCCGATATTGGCAATCTCGCGGCGGCTGGCTGTCATCCACCCGATGAGCTGACGCTGGCCAAAGATCAGATACTGGGTATTCACGTCAAGGATGCGATGCCGCGCGTCATTCGCGGGATACCGTTTGAACAGGGGATCGTGCCCTTTCAAGAGACGTTTCGGGCGCTGGCGCAAACGGGCTTCTGGGGCCTGCTGGGCGTCGAGATCTGGGGACAGATGCACGCTGCGCGCGGCGAAGATCCCCTCGCTTCAGCTGCGGCCGCTCGTCGATTCGTGGACTGTCTGGTGGCTGAAGCGTGGCCTGACCATCGCCCATTCGGACTCCCGGAGTCAGAATAACCGCATAGCCGAGACAGCCGATCGGATTCTGGGATAGATTCCAGTTCCAAAGGGAAGTCACATGAACGAAACAACTCACCTCAGCGCGGTCAAAACGGGTGCGATCATTATTCCGGGTGATCGGTATTTTCCTGAAGGGGTCACCGTCACTGCGGATGGCACGTTCTTTGTGGGCAGCCTGTTCGAAGGTTGCATCATGCGAGCGCGGGGTGGAACAAATTCGATGGAGCCATTCATCGAGTCGGGGGCGAACGGGCTGGTCTCAGTGCTGGGCTTGTGGGCCGACGAGGCGCGCCAGATCTTGTGGGTGTGTTCTTCGGATGCGGGCAATGGCCGCTTGACGGGCCGCGCGCCGGTCGGTGTGAAGGCGTTTGACTTGCAGACGGGCGCGGCGAAGGGCAGCTATGATTTTCCCGGCGGCGGCTTTGCCAACGATTTGACGTTTGATGCGCAAGGCCACCTGTATGTCACCGACTCGTGGACGCCGCGCCTTTTGCGATTGTCCGCGGGAGGCTCTGAACTGGTCGAGTGGATCAACGATCCGCAGCTCGGCGTGGAACAATGGAGCCTGAACGGCATTGATTACGATCGATCCAGCAATGCGATTTATACCGTGAACCAAAGGGCCGGTCTGCTGTTTCGGATTGCGATCGAGCCGGACGGAAGCGCGGGCGCGGTGACAATGATTCAAACTTCGCAAGAGTTGCGCCGCCCGGATGGCCTCAAAGTCATCGGCCCCAATACCTTGGCGACTGCCGAAGGTGGAGCAGGCGGAATGTCCGTCATTTCCGTAGACGGCGATACGGCGCGCGTGCGGCGAATACCGGCCGGCCTCGATGGTGTGACAACCTTTGCGTTCTACCAGGGAAATGCCTGGGTGGTGGAAGGCCAGTCCGATCATTTTTGGGATCCAGCTAACGCTGGGCCAAAGGCCGATCCGCCCTTTAGGATTGTAGAGGTCCCGCTCGACTGAGTTGTGGTCGAGCTTCGGCGATATGCCGGTGTAACGGCTCTTGACACAGAGCCGCTCCTATTCAATCCATTTCAGGAGAGAAGATAATGAAGCCTCAGAAAACTTTGCGAAGAGATTTTTTGAAGTTCAGCTTCTTAACTATCGCCGTTGCTGCCCTGGCATCCTGCGGGGTAAACCCAACCCCAGCAATTCCAGCCACAGCCGTGCCGGCCACAGCGATGCCGGCTACAGCTGTGCCAGCTACAGCCGTGCCGGCGACAACCGTGCCAGCCACAGCGGTGTCGGCGACAGCCGTGCCAGCTACAGCAGTGCCGGTTACAGGAGCTGAAACGGGTGCGATCATTATTCCGGGTGCCCGCTTCTTGCCCGAAGGCGTCACCGTAGCGGCCGATGGCACGTTCTATGCGGGCAGCCTGGAAGAAGGCAGCATCATGCGGGCGCAGCCTGGAGCCACCCAGATGGAGCCGTTCATCGAGGCCGGGGCGAACGGACTGGTCTCGGTGCTGGGTCTGTACGCCGACGATGCGCACAATACATTGTGGGCCTGTTCGGCGGATGCCGGCAACGGCAAGTTGAAGGGCAGCGCGCCGGTGGCTATCAAGGCCTTTGACTTGAAGACAGGTGCGGCGAAGGGCAGTTATGACTTGCCCGGCGGCGGCTTCCCCAACGATTTGACGGTTGACGCGCAAGGCAACGTGTATGTCACGGACTCGTGGGCGCCGCGCATT
>JAUQXD010001400.1 GCA_030834835.1 Thermoflexales bacterium
TGCGCCGTCGGATAGCGCGTCACGATTTCATACAGCCGTTCCAGGTTGAAACCCGGCGCCAGGTGCGCTTCTTCGGTCACTTCTTTGCCCAGCAGTCCGGCTACGATGTCGGCGGTTTGCACGGCGCGGGTGTAAGGGCTAGACAAGATCGCATCGAACTGCACGCCCAGCCGCGCCAGCGTTTTGGCCTCGGCTTTCATCTTCTTGATGCCGTCTTTGGTCAGCGGCCGCAGATGATCTTGCGCCGCATCCCAGTCGGGCCAGTCGGCTAATCCATGACGGAGAAAATAGAGTTGCATGGCAGGCTCCGTAATGAGTAACGAGTAATGCGTAATGAGCCGTTGACTCGTTACTCGTTACCCGTCACGATTGAAATAGACAAGCCATCCAGATTCTCACGAATGATGGGTAGCACGAGCGACTCAAGGCGCGGGTGCGCAGCGATGGCTTCATTGTACGCCCGCGCGCCGCGTGAACTGGCGTCGGTGGGCTGCTCGCTCATCACGCGCCCGTTGCGGATCACATTATCGGCCAGGATCACTGTGCCCGTTCGCGCCAGCCGCAGTGCTCGATTCAGGTACTCCACGTAAGACGGTTTATCGGCGTCGATGAAGATCAGATCGAAGGGCGGTTCGTTTCGATCGAGCAACGCGTTCAGCGAATCCACACCGCGCCCGATGATAATCTCCACCCGATCGGCCACCCCGGCCCGATCGAGATTGTGGCGCGCGACGGCCGCGTGCGCCTGATCGAGTTCGAGCGTGATCAGTTTGCCATCGGCGGGCAAGGCGCGCGCCAGCCAGGTGGTGCTGTAGCCGCCCAGGGTGCCGATCTCCAGGATGCGTTTTGCACGCGACATCTTTGCGATCAAATACAATAACTTGCCTTCGTTCGGCGAAATATTGATCGCGGGCAAACCCGCCGCCGCCGCGTCGCTCAGGTTCTGCGTCAGGCTGTCATCAGGGAGCACAAACAGCCGCTCGATGTAGCGATCGATTTGTTCAGCTAATTGCTCGTTGAACGCTTCAGGCATGGGGCCTCTTTCGCGTGGAATAAGAAAAGCAGCGACTTGACGGGTCGCTGCTGATATTGTACTCCATCCCGGGTAAAAGGCGCTTGACTCTCTGGCTCGATCAGGATAAGCCGGCGGGCCGCCGACGCGCCCAGTGTGACCCGGCCAGGACGCCTCGCTTTACCTGGCCGGGTCGAACTTCAATAAATCTGGCTCGCCTTGCGGCGGAAAGAGCACGCCTTGCGGAACAATTTCGTGGCTGCCACCAGGTGGCGTCCAAAACAGGTTGATGTGAGTATACCCGGTCCGATCGCCAAACCGAATACGGATCGAGTGAAAGCCAGCCGTCAGGTTAGTCTCGACGTCATGGTATTGGCCCGGCGTCTGATTGTCAAGGACCTGTTCACCGTCAATCCACAATGCAGAGTCGTCAATGGACTCCAATCCGAACAGGTAATATCCATCCGTCGGAATTCGGATGCGCCCCACCCATTCAACGGTATAGGGTCTGGGCAAGGGAGTATTGTGGTAGTAAAAATTGATCCATGGATCAATCCGGGTAAAAGCCGGGGAGCCCGCCCACTGCGGATTGGCATAGTAGCGGGCCAGCAGGCCGTTAGTGGTAATGGGTGGCAATAAGAAGGCGGACGGCGGTATGAGCGTCTCAGCCTCATCGGGCGGCTGCCAGGCAAGCTGGTAGTGGCCGGTCTTACCCTGAGCTCGAAGCCGAAAAGTATGGCTGCCCTGTGCCAGGGAGATCGTTGCGCTCTGGTCGCCACTGTCCTGAAAAGCGACGGGCACCTCATCGATGATGAGCTCGAGCGGTGACGGCGAACGCGAGATAAACCGGTAAGCGCCGTAAGTGTGTGCAAATAATACGCCGGTCCATTCGACGCTGGCCGAAAAGGGAGCTGGATCGCCATCGCGCCAATCAAGGTCGATGTTCTTTTCCTGACGCACCAGCACAGGCTGTCCGGTCCAGTCAGCGCTCTGATAGTAACTGGCTGTCAGTCCTTGCGACGCCTGAATATCTGAGGGGCTGAGATTGATTTCGTAGAGAACGGGGTTGCCGTCCGGAGTAGTGAACTCGTTAAAAGAGGCGGACGGGTAGTAGGTCCTGGCCTGCAGGAAGAATGGCTTGCGCCCGGCATCAATGAGAAACACCAGTCCACGCTGGCCGTCGGAGCGGACGGGCAGCGTGTCATAGGTTTCCAGCCGGTGATAAGTGGTGACTTCCGGCGCCAGGAATCGAACGGTAGGCGTCTCAAAATAGAACGTACTAACATAGTATTCGACGGTATTGCCCAACCGGGCCATGATTCTGCCGGCAATGGTTTCCGGTGTAGAGAAAGACGACCATGAGTCGGAGGAGGTGGCCTGACGATCAAAATAGACAGAGAAGTTGAGGTAGCCCAGGCACAGCATGATGGTCACGAGCGGCGCCAGAAAATAATCTCGTCCGGCCTGGCCCGCCAATTTCTCCCAGGCCTGCCAGAGAGCGTGGATGGGCACCAGGGCCAATAAATACACAGCCGGCAGGCTGCCGATGGCGCGCAGTGATTGGGGCGACTCAAAGTCTAGTGAAAATATGCCAGGGGTCAACATCAACAAGAACCATGCTAATAGCAAAAAGGATGCCGGCTGGCGAAAACGCCAGAGAGTGAGTGCTACCCCCAGGACCAGCAGCGTGCCGCTGATTGGATCCAGCATGGGCTGCCCAGGCAGATTATGACGGCCATTTCTATCGCCCTGATAATTGAACATCAACAGATGCTCCTGAGTTGTCCGGCCAACTGCTTGCCAGGCTTCTTCAGGGGTTTTTCCGTTGAAAATTGACGTGTCGCCCACCCGGGCCCAAAAGACTTCTGGCTGTCGTAATGAGAATTGCGCGATGGGCACATAGGCAAGGCCGGCCGCCAGACCAAACATGATCAGGCCGCGCCAGCTAGACCGGACAAAAGCGTGACGGGCCAGCCATAACACCAGCAAAAACAGGCCAATCACCACCGGGAACAGGCGTAAAGAAAAGTAGAAGCACAACCCCAGACCCAGCGATAGGCCGGCCAGCGTGTAGTCGATCAGGCGCTGTTGTCTGAGCGCGCGCAGAATCAGGCCTATCATCAACAGCTCAAAAAACGGCACCGTGACGCCGTGCATCCCAATCCGGCTCCAGTTGACGTCCCAGCGCGATACCGCCAGCAAAAAGGCCAGCAGTAACCCCCACTTCCGGCCGAATAGTTCCTTGCCCGCAAAGTACGCAACGGCCACGGTGGCCAGGCCAAAGGCTACACTGACAGCCCGGATTGACAGGCTTGAGACGCCCAGCAGTTTGAAAGACAGGGCGATCAAATAGATAAAGTGCGCCGGCAACATGGGTTGCTCGGCATACACCGGCAAATAACCGGGCGTGTTGAGTATCTGCAGGGCGTTGGAACCATAGACGGCTTCATCGTACCAGAGCCCGAATGGAACCTCGTCAAAACGATACAGGCGCATAAAGGCCGCAATACCAAGAATGACCACCAGCAGGCCAACATCCAGGCGCGAGCGGGCAGCGTCTGTTGATGCAACCGGCCGTCTGGCCCGGTCCAACAACAGCGCGGCGGCAACCAGAAGCGCCAGGCTGAGCAAGTGCAATATCCACGGCAGCGCAGGGGAAGCCGGATCGCCAAACAACCCGAAGGCCATGATCGCTAACGTAATCGACAGCCCGCCAGCGATGTATCCCCGCCGCGAATTATCGCCGGCTTCAACCGGTTGAGAAACGGCCAGTTCGATCGACGGGCCAGGTTGTCGACGAAAGGTCCAGACGATCAAGATCATGGCGGACAAATACAGGATGGCAGCAACCACTTGATTGGAGCTTAATAACAGCTGAGCGGCAAACCCGATCAATAAGGCGCCCAGGCCGGCGAAGAAGTAAAGCCGTTGGCTGTTTTGCGTCAGATGAGATGCTTCAGATATCATGAAAAGTCCTTGTGAACCAGCATAGGAAATGGCCGATGTCAGTGCTGCCCGGACGCCAGATCACCACACTTAAAGCAGAATGAAGCCGCCGTGATTCTGCCGGCCAGATTCCAAGAAGTCTGCAATGAGATCAGACTATCGGTAGTATTCCCCAGTTCGATCAATTGAGATAGCTCTGCTTCAGTCAAAGCCCGGTTTCGGGTGCCCAGAACCACCAGATCGCCGGGAACCAGACTGTCGGGTGACGGGTATTCACCGATGATGTGATGAATTTCAGGCTGATGACCGCCGAAATACCAGCCATCAACGCGATCTGAGGTGCACTGCTCTATGCCATCCGGGGAATAGATATAGACGCGTTGACCCGTACTGGCGATTGAGCCGATATGGGCACAGACAGAATAATCATCGTTTACATATTCATTGATCACCTGGGGATCACCGGCCATGCGTTTCAACGCCTCAAGATTTGCCCGGGTAACCTGCCAGATTAGAAAGACAAACATCACAGCCGTAATGGCCACCAGCGCCAACTGACCGACTCTTTGAAAGTTAATGTCAATCTGGGTAAATGACTCTACGCCAGATTCTTCCATCGCTCTGGGCTTCACCAGAGTCGTCTGTGGATCGGATAATGTGATGTGCTTAATCAAGACGCGGTTGGGAATAAGTACGACAATCGCCGTCCCGGACCGGGACGGCGATTGTCGGC
>JAUQXD010001401.1 GCA_030834835.1 Thermoflexales bacterium
GGCGTTAGAGGGTCTGATCGATGCCGGCTTTAGCACGTTCGTGCTCCACTGCCGCCTGGCTCTGGCTTATGCCGCAACGTTGATTGGCAACTATGCGCTGGCCGCCGATCAGTTAGCCGTCAGCGAGCAGGACTTTGCCGCGCAACACGATCAGCTGAACATGGCGCGCTGTCTCATCACACGCGCGCGCAGCCTGCGTCAGCAGGCTCAGTTCGAGCCGGCCATGGCTGCGTTGAATCACGCATTGAAGTTGCTTGACGCCTGTCATGCGCCGATCGACGTGGCCAAAGCGCATTTTCAACTGGCGTATTGCCAGCGTTATTTCAGTGTCGATCTGTCGATCGCCGAAGAGCATTTTCAAATTGCCATCAAACTCTTTGATGAAGCTGACTTGCCGCTGTGGCTGGGCCAATGTTATAACGGCCTGGCTGAACTCTACAGCGAACTCGGTCGGCTGCCGGAGGCCGATCGGGTTTTGCATTTAGCCGAAAACATTTATGCGGCTGGTTCAGTGATTGGACCGTACGCCGATTTTTTGGTCAATCACGGCAAATTCCAGTTGTTGTCGGGTCACGAGCATACCGCGCTGACAGACTTTCAACAGGCCGAGCGCGTTTACGCACAACTCGGCTCGCCGCTCATGTCCGCCGTGGCCGCCATGTATCTGGGCGAAACACTCAATCAACGGGCTGAATATCAGCGGGCGCTGCATCATCTGGAAAACGCCTATGCCCGGTTCGAAGGGCTGCAAGCGGCCTATCGGTTGGCCGAGTGCGCGATGCAACTGGCCCAGGTCTGGTCACAGATTGGCCATTACGACACGGCCCATGCCTATCTGGATCAAGCAACTGACTACGCCACCTCGACGCGCCAGGCCAACTTTCTGGCCGCCGTCTACAATTTTCGCGCCAAGACCTTGTTCCGCCAGCAGCGCAGCGACGAGGCAATCGCTTATTTACAGCAGGCCTTAGCGGTCGCCCGCGAGCAAGGTTCTCAAGCGCAGATCGCGCTGGCGCAGCGGTTGTTGGGCGAAGCGTTGGCCGCCCTCGATCAATTCGACGCCGCACTTGAGCCGCTTCAAAATGCCCACGCCGGTTTTGTCGAGATGGGCATGAGCCTGGAGCAGGCCATTTGTCTGGCCGCGCTGGGCAACTGCTACCTTAACCTGGCCCAACCAGCGACGGCGAAGACGGCTTATCAACAAGCGCTAGAGTTGAGTCAAGGTCTGCTGCCGGATACGGACTGGCAAGCCTGGGCGGGTCTGGCGCAGCTGGCAGAAGCCGACGATGAACACGCGGCAGTCGAGGCCAATCGCCAAATGATTGATGCGTTGAGCAAACTCCGACGCGGCTTCTCGCAACAAACCCTGGCCGGGGCCTATCTTCAGCGGCCCGCCCCCGCACTCGATCGCGCCGTGCGGCTCGCCGTTCGATGTGCTGATCCGCTGGCCGTCGTGCAGGTCATCGAAGCGAGCAAGGCCCAAGTCTTCACGCAGCTCAATGCCCACAATCCGTCGGACTCGTTGGCGGCGTCGGCCGAACTGACCCGGTTAGCCGCCGACATCCGCTGGCTGAACGCGCGTCTGCACATGACCTTCGATGCCACACGCCGTTTATCATCGTCAGAGCACGCAGCCCTCGTGCTCCAGCTGCGCAATAAGCACGCACACTATGCCCAGGTACGCGAGCAACTTGAGCGCGGCATTGACCTTGATAAGAATCCGAGCCAACCACTGGAAGCCTTCGATCTGGCTCGCTTTCGTCAACGCGCCACCGCGCAGATCGGCCCGGACTGGATCGCGTTCGACTACTACGTGACCGAATCCGAGATCAACGCGGTTATCATCACTAACGATGACTGTGCCGTCTGGCAACAGCCCATGACCAGCGCACTGCGTTTTGCGCTGGATACCTGCGCCAATGCACAGCGCAGTCGTCGCCACCCAACGCCCCATGATTTAGCAACGCTAGGCCGATCGGTATTACCGCCTGCGATCTGGTCAGAACTAACACCAGACACCCATGTGTTGATTGCGCCCCATCGCCAGCTGCATCAGGTGCCCTGGGCCGCGTTGCGCACAGAGCCAGCAGGCCGCACGCTGGCCGAGGTCTGCATTCCGGTTGGAGCGCCATCCTTGCTGAGCTTGCACAATTTGTGGCAGCGACCGCGATCACGCCGCGAGTCGCGCCAACAGGGCTTATTGCTGGGTGTGTCCGACTTCGGTGACCGGCGACCACCCTTGCCGCAGGTCGCGCGGGAAATCGCGGAACTATCGCACCTGCTCGACGGCCAGAGTCATTGCCTGCTGAACAGCGAGGCAACCTGGCCGCAGCTGCAAGCGTTAAGCACCCCGGCCGGGTTGCAGGGTTTTGCTTTCTGGCACATTGCCAGCCACGCCTTTTACGATTCGATCACGGGCCGGCTTAGCGGCATTGCGCTGGCCGATCAAGATGTGTGGCTCGATCAGTTGCGGACGTTGGCCCCTCTGCCGGAACTGATCACCCTCTCGGCGTGCAGCGGCACTCAGCACCTGTTGTTTGAAGGGGATGAAGCGATTGGGCTGACGACGACGTGTTTAGCCGCCGGAGCGCGACAGGTGATCGGGAATCTGTGGCCGGTGCGCGATGAGGCCGCCGCCAGCCTGATGGTCGATTTTTACCGGCATTTCCTGGGCGGAGAAAGCGCCCCGCGCGCGCTGGCTCTGGCGCAGCGTGCGGCCGCACAACGCCACGAGGATTATCTGAACTGGGGCAGCTGCCTGTGTATCGGTGCGCCGTAGCTCTTGCAGGGTTCGTGCCGACGGGCGCGGCTATGATGCGTTGGCGAGTTGTGGTTGACAGCCCGGCCAAGATAAAGAGATGACCAGGCGATCTATTTGTGAGATCACCTGGTCACCAGTCATGTTCTAGTGTGAAATGCGCTATCCGGCTGATCAAGCCTACCTGAGCGCGGCGCAGAGTGTGACAAAATCGCCGCTGTTAAACTGATGGTTGCCTTTCAAGTAGGTTACCTGGCCGTCATACATGATCATGTAACCGGCATCGATGACTACGATACCCTGGCCCGGCACATTGACGTGAAACATCAAGCCCGCATGTTTCCAAATGCCGGGCGCGTCAGCGACGTCTTCGAAGAAATTGTAGCCCTCCGTCCGGCCAGTGATCGATTGACCATTGACTGGATTGGTCATGCGGTCGATGAATTCGCCATGAATGTGGTATCGATCCAGACTGCCGTCTGGACGCCAATAGTAGGTGATT
>JAUQXD010001402.1 GCA_030834835.1 Thermoflexales bacterium
TTCTGGCTTCTCCCCCTCTCCTGAAATCATGCTTCTGATTTCAGGAGAGGGGGACGGGGGGTGAGGCATATTCTTACTCCGGCCGATACGGCGCTTCGCCTTCGATATCGCCCACATACTCCGGCAGATTCGCGTGGCCCAGCATTTGCCGTATCGCCTGAATCTCGCCGATGTGATACCAGTAGTGATAGGTGATACGCCGCAAGGCCGAACCCACGCTCTGCCCGATCGCCTTGCCGTCCAATCGCAAGTCCGTTTGTAGGGTCGCGGACGTCAACGAATCGAGATAAGGATCGGCCGCTTGCGTGACCGTATGCCAGATGTCCAGCATCTCGGTTAGCAACGGCGTATTCATCGGCGCGCCGTAGGCGAACAGCGCGTTAAGTTGCGGAAAAAGCACCGTGCCCTGCGCGCGCTGCAGCCAGTAACGCTGCTCGTGCCACGCCAGATGCCCCACCGTCCAGCTGATGCAATTCATCGGGCCGAAGTGGCGCGCGCCGTCTTCTTCTGGAATCCCTTCGAGCCCGCGCAGCCATTCGCGGCGCGTAAAGCGAAACTGATCGATCAATGGATGTGTCATGAGTTTCTCCAAAACCTAATCTGCCGGCACCAACTCGGTGGTCGTCGCTCTGGATTTGGCGCGTTTGAGATCGCGCACGTACTGGACCGCTCCCGGCGTATTGTACTTCTCTCGATAAGCGCGATCGACCGCGTCCTTCAACCGCTCGCTGCGAGTCTGCACCGCGCGAATCGCAATCTCCTGATCGGCGATCTGCACGACGCCGATCGGTTCTTTCAGGAACGCCGCGTGCCAGCCATCGGGCTTCACGCTCCACGATCGCACGAAGACGCGCCCCTCCACTACCACCATCCACAGGCCGATGAAACGGTGTGGCTTCGTACCGGCCTTAATGCCCAGGATTTTCCCGCGCTGCATCGCGGTGATCACTTCAGCGTCAAATCGTCCCCTGGCTGTCATGTTTGCCTCCCCCGTCACGGCCCCAAGATTTGATCTTGTAGCTGCCCGATGAAACTCTCCCACACCGGATAGTCGCTGCCCCGCCAGATCGTGTTTCTAAATTCGGCGGCCTGCGCGACCGACCAGCCCAGATGCTTCAGCGCGTACAGCGAGTAGAAAGCCGTCACGCGAAAGTTGGCCGCACAATGGATCAACGTCTTGTCATCGGCTGACGATTGCATGGCCTGTTCAAACGCGGCAAAATCGCTGTCGTGCGGCGCAGCCCAATCGACAGGAATGTGATGATACTTCAACCCCAACGCCTGCACGATCGATCCCTCATTCGCCAACGCCGATTGATTCTCGCCCGGCACCAGATTGATGACCGTCGTGAAGCCTTCATCCGCGGCGGCTTTGAGTTGCTCCTCGGTAGGCTGCCCGCCCGTGATTAACCGTTCGTTGACTTTAAGATAGTTGTAAATGTCTTCAGTGCTCATCCTTCCCCCTTAGCGTGTCATTCTCCCGCACGCCCACCACTTGCAGCCACGGCGCCTCCGGCTGCGGATTGCGCGTCAACGTCATACCCGCCTTCCGCATCACCGCCTGCGACGCCAGATTATCGTACTCGGTCATGGCGATGATGCGCTGCAAGCGCAGTTCCGTGAATGCGTAATCGATCATCGCCCGCGCGACCTCGCTCGCATACCCTTGCCGCTGATGCTGTGGCTCGATGACCCAGAACAGCCCGACCTCGGTCATGTAATAGCCGCTAACCTCATCCGCACCGCGCAGTTCAGGAATCTGATCGAACGGCGCGTGTACCGGCACATAGCCCACAACCCCGATCACCTCGCCCGTTGCTTTCAGCACAATCGCCCGATCGCCATACGGCGTTTGATGCATCCGGGGAAACCACTCATCGTTCAACTGCGACCAGTGCAGCCACGCCGCTCGCTCCGATAGAGCAACACCATCGTTAAAAGTCTGCTCCAAAATGCCATGAATCACTGCCAGATCAGCCGTCTCAAACGCCCGAACGATCAAGCGTGCCGTTTCAATCTTCATCCTTCATCCTTCCGCCATCAGCCCCGGGCCCTGATCCGGATCGCCACGTAGCCGCCCACGGCCAGCAGCCCGATCACGATCACCGCGACCAACACGTTGCCCCAGTTGACGGTCTTGCTGACAAACGCCATCGCGCCGCAGCTGCACGTGACCAGCCACGCGCCCAGCAACAACAGCGCCGTGAACACGGTACGCGAATTCGCTTTGGGGTCGCGATCGATCGTCCGATCGTTGGCGCTCAGCCACACGCTCAACGCGACGCCGCTGACCACCGCCAACCCCGCGCCGATACTCAACAGGCTGGCATTGCCAAACACTTCGAAGCCGCTCTGCGTGGGATTGAAGATCGTTTGCAACGCCGCAAACGCCAGCACCGCACAGCTTACGCTCCACATCAGCCAGCCGCCCTCGAACAGGCGCTGCCCCGCCACGCCGCGATACGGCAGCAACACACTCACGCTCAACAGCAGCGCGATGACATAGATCGTCAACACCAGCGATTGAACGATGCCCAGTGCATTCAGGCCCAGCGCGGTAGTCGACGTCTGCGCTGCGATCTGCGGCGCCGATGAACTTGCGACTTGCGCCAGAATGCTGCCGATCGCCAGATCGATCGGGATCGCGATCAGCCACGCGATCACCGCCAACCCGATCGCGCCGATCAGCCCGGCGGACACGATGCGGCGCTCATTCAACGCTTGACCTTCCGGCGCCGTGATCAGCGCATACCCTGCCGGCACCGCGATAAGAAAGCCCGGCAGAAAACCGATCGCGCGCGACAGTCCTACACCCAGCAGCATGATGATCAAACTCAATGGCCGGATGCGGCGCGCCACCTGCCAGCCTTGCCGCCGCGCCGCGCCGATCTGCAACTGACTGTACGTCACGCCCACCAGCCCGATCGCGCCAAACAGCGACAAGAAGATCAGCACCCCGCGCGGCGTAGCGGGATTGAATTCCGGATCGGCGAAAGCCGCCAGCAGCGCGATCAAACCAATCAGGATCACCACCATAATAATCGACACACCCGATCGGATCAGCGGCGTTCCCACAGACCAGCTCTCCGGCGCGAAGAACGTGCGCACGCTGCGCGTCACCGTCGAGGCGCCCGTATTGGCCGCTCGCACAAAACCGCCTTTCAGGCGATTGAGCCGACTCGCCTCGTCGCCGCTGTCAGCTGATTTATCACGCGTAACGCGCAGCAGCGCCAGACTCATCGTGAGCAGTTGATTTGAGAGGCCCAGCACCGCCGCGATCATCACCGCGAGCAGCGCATTCGTCAACACCACAGCGGGATTTAACGACACGCACTTGATCACATCGCGCTGACACGTCAACGTCCGCACCGCGCCCGGTATCGAGAGGAGCGGCGCGCCGCCGCTCATGCCAGCCGCCGCGCCGATCACGCGAAAGACAGCCAGCGTCGGATCGATCTGCGCATCGGTCAGCAATTCCACTCGCCCGCCCGTGGCCGTCGCCAGATCGGTCACCAGCTTCTCAAGGCGCGTGCGATCGTCGGGCTGCGTGGCTTTATCGGATGCGCCGACCACCGGCGACACGATCACTTTGTTCGTTTGCGCAGCCGCAATCGCGCGGACGATCACATCGCGATCGGGTCCGGGATCGTTCACCGGATCACCCAGCGCCGGGCCGCGATTGGAGAACGGCACGATCACGCGCACGGTATTCGCGCGCCACGCATGCAACGCCGCGACATCGGCGACGGCCGCGCCCCAATCGCTGTCGCTGGCAACAGTGGAACCCGGCAGCGCCGATACGATCTCTTTCGCGCACGCATACGGTTTGGCGACGCCATAGATCGACACCTTCAGATCAAAGCCGCGCGCCTGCAAAGCAGTGATGTCTTTGGTTAGCCCCATGCACAGCGCGTCGATGCGGTCGAACAGCGCGCCCGATGTGTCCAGGACGATCACGACTTCGACGCCCTGGCCTGCGCTTTGCGCGGCTGCGCCGGGCACTACGGCCATGACCAGCGTGCACACAACAATGAAGAGGATGGCGAATCGGTGGCGCATATTGCCTCCCGCCTGCGATGAGTAGCCGTATTTTAGCACGAAGCCACCTCGTCAAGCGCAGTCGCGTCCGGCTGATGGCAAATGTTTCAATCTTCACAAAACTGTCTATTTTCTCGGGAAAAGGCCTGTTTTATGTCGGGAATCTGGCGTGGACGGCGGCTGCGACCCCGAAAATCCCCTGTTTTTTGCCGGTTTTGGCCCTTGACCCTTGATTCGCCCCGCCGATTATGCTATTATCGCAAGCGTAGAAGTTTTAAAAATCCCTTTTACTGGACGTGAGACTATGTACCCCGAGAGTGAAATTCTCTTTCCCAGCCGTGTCATCCCCCTGCTGGAAGACCTACGCGGCGACGAATGGCGCCAGCTGGTGGGCAAGGTGAAGAAACTGCCCGAAACGCACGTGGATTCGCTGGCCTTCTC
>JAUQXD010001403.1 GCA_030834835.1 Thermoflexales bacterium
TTGGGGCGGGGGCGGCGCAAAAGTCACACCGCTCTTGACAGCCGTTTCAACTGCGGCCAATCGCGGCCCATTCTCGATTACCGTCATCTGAGGTACAATTTTAGCCTCGCTATCCCGACAAAGGATAGCGAGGCTTTTTGATCTCTGCACTCAGGAGCGACCCATGCGTGAAGTGACAGCGGACATCGATCGATGGTTGGCCAATGATGAATCAGTCGCGCTGGCGACGGTGTTGCAAACGTGGGGCTCGTCGCCGCGGCAGGTGGGCGCGAAGCTGGCGCTGACGGCGCGCGGCGAAGTCAGCGGCTCGGTCAGCGGCGGCTGCGTGGAAGGCGCGGTGATCGAGGCCGGCTTCGGCGTGATCAGGACGGGCAAGCCGCAATTGCTTCACTTCGGCGTGGCGAATGATACCGCGTGGGAGGTGGGCCTGGCCTGCGGCGGCTCGATCGATGTTTTTGTGCAGCGGCTCGATCGAACGATCTATGAGGCCATCCGTCCAGCACTGGGTGATGATCGATCAAGCGTGATCGTTACGGTTATCCGTGGCCCGATCGATCTTCTCGGCCGATCGATCCTCGTGCACGAGGCCGGTGACGTGATCGGCACGTTGGGCGCGGAGGTCGATCGGGCTGCAATTGAGGCCGCCCATGACGTGTTGTGTGCGGGACAGTCGCAGCGCAAAGCATTGTCCGATTCGATCGAACTATTCTTCGATGTGATCGCGCCTGCGCCGGAAGTCATTGCGGTGGGCGGGGTACACATCGCCATTGCACTGACGCAGTTGGCAAAGGTCATGGGCTATCGCACCACGGTCGTCGATCCGCGCGGCGTGTTTGGCACAGACGCGCGCTTTCCCCACATCGATCGCTTGATTCAGGTGTGGCCGGACGAAGGGCTGGCCCAGATCAAATTATCGTGCTTGAGTGCGGTCGCAGTATTGACGCATGATCCCAAGTTGGATGATCCTGCTTTGAAGATTGTTTTGCCCGGCGAAGCCTTCTACGTCGGCGCGTTGGGTAGCCCCGTGACTAATGCGCAGCGCCGCGAGCGATTGCTGGCGGCCGGCATGCGCGTGCAAGATCTCGATCGACTGTACAGCCCGATCGGGTTGGAGATTGGCAGCAAATCCCCGGAAGAGATCGCGCTGGCGATCATGGCGCAGATCGTTGCCTGCCGCAACCACGTGCTGGCCGCATCTACCCACTGAGTGAATAGGTAGACTCACCGCGTTACGCCTGACGAATGTCACTTGATGAGTAGGGTGCCAAACGTTATCCTGACTGAGCACAGCGTCACCCAAACCAATCAGAGGAGAAGGAACATGAAACACAGTGTCTGGCTTGTCATCGTATCGATCGGACTATTCGCGCTGGCCGCGTGCGCGCCAGCGGCGACGCCCACCGCTACACCCGCCGCACCGACGACGGCTCCGGTTGCACAGCCAACCGCCGTGCCCCCGGCTGAGCCGACCAAAGCACCGGAGCCAACTGCCGCACCAGTGACGCCGGTCGCAGCCGGTGCGGCGATTACTCTCGTCGATGCGCTGGGCCGCGAAGTGACGTTCGAGAAAGCGCCGGAGCACATCGTGATCGCGGGCAAGGCTACGACGCTGGTCGCCGATGCGCTGTATCTGTTCCCCGAAGCCGCGTCGCGTATCACGGCCATCGAACTGCGCAGCCAATCGGCCAAGAAGTTTTTGGGCGTGGTCGATCCAGTGTTCGATCAAAAAACGATGTTGGAAGCCAATGCCGCCGCCGAACAGATCGCGCCGTTGAAGGCGGACGCGGTGGTGCTGAAGAGTTCGATGGCGGAGAAGCTGGGCGCGCCGTTGGAACAGTTGGGCATTAAGGTGGTGTACGTCGATCTGGAAACGCCGGAGACCTTTGCAAAAGACATCACCGCGCTGGGCCAGTTGTTTGGCAACCCCGATCGGGCGCAGGCCATTCTGAAGTTCTATCAAACGCGCGTCGATCAATACAGTGCCGCGACCAAAGATTTGACGGCCGATCAGAAGCCGCGCGTGCTGCTGCTTCAATACTCCAAGCAGGGTGAAGAAGTGGCCTTCAACGTACCGCCCGCGACGTGGCTGCAAACGACGATGGTGAAGTTGGTGGGCGGCGAGCCCGTCTGGACCGAGGCGTCCGAAAAGGGCGGCTGGACGGTCGTGAACTTCGAGCAGATCGCCGCGTGGGATGCCGATCAGATTTACATCGTGTCGTATGCGGGTGACTCGGATGATCTCGCGGCGCAGCTCAAGACCGACGACAAGTGGGCAGCCCTGAAGGCCGCAAAGGCCGATCGGATTTACGGCTTTGCCGGTGACTTCTACAGTTGGGATCAACCTGATCCGCGTTGGGTGTTGGGCCTGTCGTGGCTGTTCACCAAAGTTCAGCCGGAACTCGCCAGCGGCGTGGATATTATGCAGGAACTCGATCAGTTCTACACCGAGTTGTACGGCTTAAAGGCCGAAGTGATCAAAGACAAGGTGACGCCGCTGCTCTATGGCAATGTCCCGTAACGCGCCTGCTGCACCACGATTACGCCCGGCGTTGACGCGCCTGTTCGTGGCGTTGGGTCTGGGGCTGCTCGTCGTGGTGGTGCTGTCGATCTTCATCGGGCGGTATCCGGCTCCGTATTGGATGCCGCCCGAATTGTTGGGCCGCGACGAAATGGCGCAGCGACTGGTCTGGTCGCTGCGCCTGCCGCGTATTACCATTGCGCTGCTGCTGGGCATGTCGCTGTCGGCGGCGGGCAGCACCATGCAGATGATCTTCCGCAATCCGCTGGTGGAGCCGGGTTTTCTGGGCGTCACGCAGGGTGCGGCCTTCGGCGCGGCTGCCTCGATTCTGTGGCTGGGTTCGTCGCCGCTGTTGATCGAAGGCATGGCTACCGTGTTTGCGCTGCTGGGCTTGGCCCTCTCATATTATCTCGCGCGGCACATTCGTTTTGGCGGCTGGGTCATGCGGCTGGTGCTGGCCGGCATCGCGGTGTCGGCGTTGTTCTCGTCGGGCGTGGGCGTGCTGAAGTATCTGGCCGATCCGCTGACGCAGCTGCCCGAGATCACGTTCTGGCTGTTGGGCGGCTTGTGGGGTGTGACGTGGCGCGATGTGGCTTACACGCTCCCGATCGTCTTGCCCAGCCTCCTGGTTGTGTTCCTGATGCGCTGGCGCTTGAATCTTTTGTCGCTCAACGACGACACGGCTTTTTCATTAGGCACCGCGCCGGGCCGCGAACGCACCATTTTGTTGATCGCGGCGGTGGCGGCGACGGCGGCTATCACGTCGGTGGCGGGCATTGTGGGTTGGGTCGGCTTGATTGTCCCGCACATGGCCCGCCGCTTGTGCGGCGCGAACGCGCAGTATAATCTGCCCGCATCGATGTTGATCGGCGGCATCTTCGTCGTGATCTGCGACGATCTGGCGCGCACGTTACTGGCGGGCGAAATTCCACTGGGTATTCTCAGCGCCTTGATCGGCGCGGTGATCTTTATGATCTTGATGATGCACACCACCATGAAAACGGCGCAATGATGAGCGACTTGATCTCGCTGGTTGATCTGCGTTTCAGTTACGACGGCGATCACCGTTCGGTGATCAACGATCTGTCGCTGGATATTCCGGCGGGCACGATCACGGCCATCCTCGGCCCCAACGGCGCGGGCAAGACGACGCTGCTGCACATCATGCTGGGCCTGTTGTCGCCGCGCGCGGGACAAGTGCAAATCGACGGGCGCGCGCTGACATCGTACACGCGCCGCGACCTCAGCCGGTTGATCGCACTGGTGCCGCAAGCCGAGCACATTCCCTTTGACTTCTCCGTGCTGGAATATGTGTTGATGGGTCGCTCGCCCTACATGGGCATGCTGGACATGCCGGGCGAGGATGACTATCGCGTGGCCTTCGACGCGCTGAAAACGCTGGAATTAGAAGACCTCACGCATCGTCCCGTCACCGAACTCAGCGGCGGCGAGCGACAGATGGTGATGCTGGCGCGCACCCTGGCTCAGCAGTCACGCATTCTGCTGCTGGACGAACCGACTTCGCATCTTGATCTGGGCAACAAAGGTCGTCTGCTGCGCGTGCTGCGACAGTTAGCCGCGCGCGGCGTGACCGTGGTCTTCACCACGCACGATCCTGAAGCGGCGATCTCGGTGGCGCAGTATCTGATTCTGATGCGCGACGGCCGCACCTTAGCCAGCGGTCTGTTGAAAGACGTGCTTACCGTTGATCATTTAGTGGCCACTTATCACGTGCCCATTCGCCTCGTGCATGTCGATGATCGACCGGTGGTACTATTGGATGATGCCGCATGGGATTGATCATCGTGACCGGTGAACGGGGCGCGGGCAAAACGACCTTCTGCACCCGATTGATCGAACTGGCCCGCTCGGCCGGAAAATCGATCGGGGGCGTGTTGTCGCCGGCGGTGTTTGAACAGGGCGAAAAGATCGGCATCGACGTGATCGATTTGCATGCGAACGAGCGTCGGCGTTTAGCCGATCGTTTCAATGCGCAGAATCTCGGCCCCAACACGCAGCGCTGGAGTTTCCACGCGGACAACGTCGCATGGGGTAACGCCGTGCTACAATCGGCTACACCCTGCGATGTGTTGATCGTCGACGAACTGGGCACGCTGGAATTCGATCGCGGCGAAGGCTGGCTGGCCGGGTTGGCCGCGCTCGATGCCGGGGACTATCGGTTGGGCGTGGTCGTCATCCGCCCGGAGTTGCTCGCTGTGGCGTTGTTACGCTGGCCGAACGCGCAGGTGATCGACATCGCAGATGTGGATCAGGCTCGCCGCCTTGCGGATCAATTGAGGCTGTGATGAAAGTGCGACTGTTGTTGATGGGTCTGGTGTTTGGCCTGTTGAGTGCGTGTGCGCCAACGGCGAAGCCGACTGCCGGTGCAAAGTTGACGGTGTTTGCGGCCGCCTCGCTGACGGACGCTTTCAACGAGATCGGTGAGCAGTTCAAGCAGCAGCATTCCGGCGTGACGCTGGAGTTCAACTTTGCCGGATCGCAGCAATTGTGCACGCAGTTGGAGCAGGGCGCAGTCGCCGATGTGTTTGCCTCGGCGAATACGAAAGAAATGAACACGGCGATTCAATCGGATCTGGTGGTTAGCGGCACGCAAAAAACATTCGTCCGTAACCGATTAGCCGTCATCGTCCCGAAAGACAATCCGGGCGGCGTAGCGGATTTGAAAGACCTGAGCAAGCCGGGTTTGAAGATCGTGCTGGCGGCAGGCAATGTGCCGGTGGGCGGTTACTCGCTCAAATCCCTCGATAAGATGAACGCCGATTTCGGCGCGACGTTTTCGCAAACGGTAATCGCCAACGTCGTGTCATATGAGGACAACGTAAAGCAGGTGGTCGCCAAGGTGCAGCTGGGCGAAGCGGACGCCGGCATCGTGTACACGTCGGATGTCACGCCGCAGGTGGCTGATAAGTTGATCACGCTGGACATTCCCGATCAATACAATGTGCTGGCGACATATCCCATCGCCGTGTTGAAGGCCGCGCCCAACGCCGATCTGGCTCAGGTGTTTATGGCTTATGTGCTATCGACTGAGGGACAAGCGGTGTTGCAAAAGTGGGGCTTTATTCCGGCGAAGTGACAGGTTCTGCGACTGGAAAACAAAACTTCCGCTCGTGTTGGTGTAGACGCGAGCGGAAGTTTTTGGGCGCAGCAGGTCAATCGGTGGCCAGCATGACGTTGGACGCTTTGACCACCGCGTAGACTTCTTTGCCTACGGCGAGGCCCAGATTTTCGGCCGAGGTCCTGGTGATGATCGAAACGACTTCAGCCCCGCCCGGCAGTTGCACCACCACTTCGGAATTGACCGCGCCGTGGGTGACGCTCTTGACGGTGCCTTTCAAGACATTGCGCGCACTGATCTTCATGAGAAGCCTCCTAGTAGAATGGGATGAGATAATTGTAACATCTGTTCAGCGACGAGGAGGCTGCAATGGATTATGGTGTTCGTCCGATCGGCGTCATCCGTACGCCGTTCACCGCGCTTGATCAAACCCCGATTCAGGCTTCACGCTCGACGGCCGTCGGCCAGATCGAAGTATTTGACGAATTCGCTGAAGGCCTGCAAGACATCGAGGAACTGTCACACCTGATTCTGCTGTACGTGTTGCATCAGCACGATACCTACACGCTGCGCGTCCAGCCGTTTCTGGACGATTGGCTGCACGGCGTCTTTGCCACACGCTATCCCCGGCGGCCCAACTTCGTCGGCCTGTCGATTGTGCATCTGCTGGCGCGGCGCGATCGCGTGTGGAGTTCGAAGGCGCGGACATGCTGGACGGCACGCCACTGATTGACATCAAGCCGTATGTGCCAGAGTTCGACCACCGGACCGATGTGCGCCTCGGTTGGTATGGCGCGCGCAGCGGGCCCTGAGCGTCTGACATCAAGAGTGTCTACCAGGCACACGATGATCAGCAGTAAGAACGCGTAGACTTGAAACAGTGAGCGCCCGCCAGGATTCTTGATCCTGGCGGGCGCTCACTGCGTTCAATCGT
>JAUQXD010001404.1 GCA_030834835.1 Thermoflexales bacterium
ACCGACCCGGGCCGCGAGGGCCGCCGCTTCTTCGATCGAGTGCGCGATGCCCGACTGCGCCACGGGTAATCCGGCGGCCATCATCGCTTCTTTGAATTTCAATCGATCTTCGGCGAGATCGATTGCCGCTGGTTGGGCGCCGATCAACTGCACATTATATTTCTCAAGTACGCCCGCGCGATGCAGATCCATCGCTAAATTCAGGCCGGTTTGACCGCCGACGGTGGGCAAGATGGCGTCGGGCTTCTCCGCCGCGATGATCTTCTCGACGATCTCGACAGTCAGCGGCTCGATGTACGTGGCATCGGCGAATTCAGGATCGGTCATGATTGTCGCCGGATTGGAGTTGACGAGGATAATGCGATAGCCGTCGCGGCGCAGCGCTTTGCACGCCTGCACGCCGGAGTAGTCGAACTCGCAGCCCTGGCCGATGACGATCGGGCCTGCGCCGAGGATGAGGATGGAATGAAGGTCGGTACGTTTAGGCATTGTTGATTGTAGATTTCTGATTGTTGATTGGCTCGACGAAGCCAGATTCAATACTGGAACGTCATTGCGAGCGCTTTCGCCTAGCGCGCCCCCCGCTTTGCGGGCAAGGCGTGCGAAGCAATCCCAGGCTCAACCAGTCGGAGATTGCTTCGTCGCAAACGGCGCTCCTCGCAATGACGGTGCATGTAGTAAGTTACTTCAGATTCGCCGCAATCAACTTCTCGACGATCACCACATCGCGCCACACGCCGTCGAGTTGGCCGTGTTTCTCATAGACACCCACTTCGCGGAAGTCGAGCCGATGCAGCAGGGCGCGGCTGGCGACATTCTCAACAAACACGCGCGAGACCAATTTCCAAAAGCGGTGTCCTTCGGCTTCGTTCAACAACGCTTCCACTGCGAGACGGCCTGCACCATGTCCGCGTGAATTGCGTTCAACGTAGACGGAAAACTCGGCAATGCCTGCGTAACACTCACGCGGCCGATAGGTGGACGTTGACGCGAAAGCGATCACGGCGTGATCGCTTTCGACAACGACGATCGGGTGGCGATCATCAAACCACGACCGTACATCGTCGGCAGTCCGATGGCGCGTTTCAAACGTCGAAGTGCGATCATCGATGCCTTGATTGTAAATCGCGGCGATGATGGCTGCGTCTTCGAGTGTGGCTAAGCGAGTGTGCATCAGATCAGGCTTTCATCAAATCGATAAACTGATCGAAGAGATAGCGCGCATCGTGCGGGCCGGGCGCGGCTTCGGGATGATACTGCACGGAGAAGGCGCGCAGACTCGGCGCGCTAAGCCCTTCGACGCAGCCGTCGTTGAGATTGACGTGCGTCACTTCGACGCCCGCCGGTAGACTTTCAGCCCGCACAGCAAAACCGTGATTGTGGCTGGAAATCTCGATGTGGCCGGAGGACAAATGCTTCACAGGTTGATTGCCGCCGCGATGACCAAACTTGAGTTTGTAAGTTGATCCACCGAGCGCCAGCCCCAGCAATTGATGGCCCAGGCAAATGCCAAACATGGGCACGTATCCCAGCAGCTGTTTGATCGTGTCGATGGCATACGTCACGGCGGCGGGATCACCGGGGCCATTGGACAGGAACACACCATCGGGCTTGAGTGCCAGCACGTCCTGTGCTGAAGTTGTCGCGGGCACAATCGTGATGCGGCAGTTCTTTTCGGCGAGCAAGCGCAGGATGTTGTGTTTGATGCCGAAGTCAACGGCAACCACGTGGAGATTGGACGCTTCGCGTGGAGGTTGGACGTTGGAGAGATTCGCGGGTGTAAGCGGCTCCAACTTCCAACTTCTATCTTCCAACTTCCAATCATAGGCTTCACGGCAAGTAACGTCTTTCGCCAGATCAAGACCGTTCATGTCGGACGCGGATCGCGCGAGGGCGACGACGTGATCGGGCGTGGGATCGACGCTGGAAATAGCCGCATTCATCGCGCCGTGCGTGCGGATGTGACGCACCAGCGCGCGCGTGTCCACATCGCTGATGGCGACGATGCCGCGTTCGCACAGGTAGTCATCGAGCGTTTGCGTTGAACGCCAGTTGCTGCGGATGGGGCTTGCATCGCGCACCACAAAGCCGGATAGCCATGCGCGCGCAGATTCATCGTCGTCAGGGTTTGTACCGTAGTTGCCGATGTGCGGCGCCGTCATCACGACAATCTGGCCGTGATAGGAGGGGTCGGTGAGGATCTCTTGATAGCCGGTGAGACTGGTGTTGAAGACGACTTCGCCGGTGCGTTCGCCGATGGAACCATAGGCACGACCGGGCCATACAGTGCCATCGGCGAGAGCGAGCAGACAAGATTGGACTGACGATTGACGAGTGACGAGTGACGGATGCAAGACAGGTCCTTTGTTAGCCGGTGTTGCGCAGCCCGGCAGCGATGCCGTTAATGGTTAAAACGATCACTTCGCGCACGGTCTGTGCCTCATCGCTCTCTGGATCCGGCAGCGTGCGCACACGGCGCAGCATATCGACTTGCAGATAATTCAGCGGATCGACGTAGGGATTGCGCAATTGGATCGAGCGCTGGATGACGGGATCATCCTGCATCAACTCGGTGTGACGGGTGACGTGCAAGAGCGCGGCCACGGTCCGATCGTACTCGGCTCGAATCCGATCGAACTGGGCTTGTGCCAGCGCGCGATCGGGCACGAGATCGGAATACAAGGCCGCGATGCCCATATCCGCCTTCAATAGTGACATCTCCGCGTTATCCAGCAACGCGCGAAAGAACGGCCACGCTTCATACAGTTCATTCAACAACGGCGCGGCCTGTTGCATCAGGGCCGTGCCCAATCCATACCAGCCTGGCAAGTTGAAGCGGCTTTGCATCCACGAAAACACCCACGGAATGGCGCGGATGTACGTTACCTGTAGCGAACCCCCGCGTCGAGTAGTCGGGCGTGAACCGATCGATAAGCGGCTGATCTCATCGATGGGTGTGGCGAATCGCCAGTAGTCCATGAAGCCCGGCGTCTCGAAGATCAACGCTCGATAGGTGTCCCGTGCGACAGCGGACATGGCTTGTATGCACGCGCGCCATTCAACAGAAACGTGTTGCGTAGTACGTGGTGCGTGATCGGGCGCAGAAGCGAGTAACACTGCGCTGGCGATTTGCTCCAGATGACGATGGGCCAGATCGGGGTTGGCGTAGCGCGCCGAAATCGTTTCGCCCTGTTCGGTCACGCGGAAACGGCCGTTGACGGTGCCCGGCGGCTGCGCGCGAATCGCTCGATTGGCCGGGCCGCCGCCGCGCGCCACCGTGCCGCCGCGCCCGTGAAACAAGGTGAGTTTGATGGCAAAGTCCGCGCACACCCGCGCGATGTTTTCCTGCGCCTGATACAACGCCCAATTCGACGCGAGATAGCCGCCGTCTTTGTTGCTGTCCGAATAGCCGATCATCACCATCTGCTGGCCGCCGCACAACGCCAGATGCAAGCGATACACGTCTAGCGAAAACAGATCGGTCAAGATGCGCGGCGCGTGATCGAGATTGTCCAGCGTCTCGAATAACGGCACGATGTGCAGGCCCTCGGCGCAGCCCGCCCAATGCGCCAATAGCAGCACGGTCAACACATCTGCCGGGCCGCGCGTCATGCTGATGATGAACGGGCCAAGCAACTCGCGACCGTACACCTGCTGCACGCGTGCGATGAGTTGAAATAGCGCCCACGTCTCGGCGGTTTCGGCGGTCACGCCGGGATGCGGCGCGAGTTGGGGGCTGGGCTGCGAGAGCAACTTGACCAGCGTTGTCGCGCGGCTCACATCATCGGCTTGCTCAAAGGCCAGATCGATGTTGAGGGCGCGCAGCAGTTCGGCCAGCGTCGTCGTCAGGCGTGATGAGTCTTCACGCAGATCAAGCCGCGCGGTGTGCAAGCCAAAGACGTCGAACTGGCGGCGCACGTTGGCGAATTGATCGCCAATCAGATCGCGGGGCAGCGCGTGCGCGATCGAGTCGAGGGGTGCGGTAAAGTCGATCGGTTTGACGCGGGCCGTGTGCGGCGCTACGTCCAGCAAACGCGCGGTCATATCGTCTTGCGAGGCAAGTTCCAGATCATTCGACAACAACGACAACGTCAGACGATAGG